>JADDYF010000199.1 GCA_015712185.1 Bacteroidales bacterium | reverse complement strand
TATTGTTTTTCTGGGCAGAGATATCAAAAAACAGAGCAAAAGATAAAAGTACCAGCAAAAATATTTTGATTTTCATTTTAATGATTCTTTAGATCACAAAGTTAAACCTTTTATTTCACTCAAATAGTCAGGAAAAGTTTTAAATATCACCATCATTCAATTGACTGTCTAATCCGTGTCATTACATACATAACAGAAATTTCATACTATCCATTTCACCATTTAAAACATAATTAATACCTTCAAGTTAAAATTTTTCCTATGAACAGGTATCTTATTTCATTATTTTTTATCCTTCTTTCAAGTTATGCAGGTGCTCAAATTACTCCTGCAAAGTACCAACAGCCGATAACATTTACAACAGTACAGGACCATCAAAACATGATGGATCAGCTCGGAATAAAAAGTCTGAGGCAGGGTCCAAGCGGTAACGAATCTGCTCCCAATCATGCCAACTACGATACATCAATAGCAAATCCTTACCCGGAGCTCCCTGATGTGCTTATGCTTAAAAACGGCAAGAAGGTTACTACCCCTGAACAATGGTGGAAACAGCGACGGCCTGAAATTGTAGAAGATATGGAACGCGAGGTTTACGGACGTCTGCCAAAAAAAATTCCACCCGTAACCTGGAAGGTAGAAATACAGGAAAGAGAGTTTGTCGGCAGATTTCCTGTTATTGCCAAGCAGCTTGTCGGACATGTCGATAATTCAGCATATCCGATGATCGATGTCAATATAAAGATGACCCTTGTCACTCCGGCCAATACAGAAGAACCTGTTCCAGTATTAATGATGTTCGGGTTTTCAGCACTCCCTGCTCCTGTACAGCCTAATACGGATGACCTGAACAAAATTAATACAGCATTTCGCGAACTGCTTTCACGGGATCCTGAGATTAAAGCAATCCTGGACAAGTACCCTGCATACAGTCCACTGGTTCGCTCAACAACACAGTTTCCGTTTGGCGGTGGCGCACAGGGTGGTGAAATTCCTTCAAATCAACAACTGCTTGCAGCAGGCTGGGGATATGCGATGATTGATCCTTCAAGTATTCAGGCAGATAACGGTGCAGGTCTTACGCGTGGAATTATCGGACTGGTCAATAAAGGTCAGCCCCGGAAACCTGATGACTGGGGTTCTCTACGTGCCTGGGCATGGGGTGCAGCGCGTGGGCTTGACTATCTTGAAACCGATCCCGCAATCGACTCAAAACATGTTGGCATTGAGGGAGTTTCCCGTTACGGAAAAGCTGCACTGGTTACCATGGCCTTTGAACCACGTTTCGCAATGGTGCTGGTTGGATCCTCAGGTAAGGGTGGAGCGACACTGCATCGCCGTGTTTTCGGTGAGGCAGTCGAGAATCTTACAGGTTCTGGTGAGTACCACTGGATGGCAGGCAACTATATGAAGTACGGTGCTTCGGAAGCAAAATTCGGAAGCATGAATGCCGGCAACCTTCCCGTCGACTCTCATGAACTGATCGCAATGTGTGCTCCCCGGCTGGTCTTTATCAGCTATGGCATTCCTGAAAAGGGTGATGCAAAATGGCTCGACCACCAGGGAAGCTATATGGCTGCAATAGCAGCGGGGTCAGTCTTCAAACTTCTTGGAGCAAAGGACCTTGGTGTTTCAAATGATTATATGAAAGAGAAGATGCCAGCTGTCAATGTCGGAATGCTCGAAGGTGAACTGGCATGGCGCCAGCATGACGGGGGCCATACCGACACACCCAACATAAGCCATTTTATTGCCTGGGTAAAACAGAAGTTTCTCAAATAAGCATTTGTATTTAACCGGGTGAGAATATATTAATCTCCCGGCAGGATAATAATCAGAATTTCTCACGGAGGCACAATTGCAGCGGAATTTACATACACAGGTTACCGGAAAACCGTTTAGCTCCGAAATTATATTTACAGATCCGACAATACCAGAAATATCATTATGAAAACAACCTTGTTAGTAATCCTCATGGTTTTTATACCCCGGCCGGATATCCGGGCACAGGCGGTCTATGTCGACAGTAATACCGGAGATGATAAAAATCCCGGAACCAGGGAATCCCCTGTTTTTTCAATACAAAAAGCCTCTGAAATAATCAGAAGCCGGGATAATAATATTTATACCATGAAAATCAATCCCGGTATTTATGTGCTGGATCATCATGTTTCAATTGCCACTGAGAAGGATTTGACTGAAAAACGCATAGTAATTGAAGCAAGTGTTTTACCTGACGATCCATCGTGGACGCCTGAAAAAATGCCGGTAATTACAAGCAAAGCAGTAAAAGGCGAATTTCCGGCAAGCTATCACTGGGTGGTCAGTCTCCTGGTCGATGAAAGCCATGTTACAATCAGGGGGATTAAATTTCATGGTTATTTCTATCCCAATGCCAGGTATTTCCCGGTTGCCAGATTTAACAAAACAAAAACCGATTTATCGGTGGAGCAATGTCTGTTTGTCGGAGAGACAAATTCCTCTCAGATTCAGGCGGGGATTATTGCTCATGGTGATGAAATTAAAATCGATCACTGTGTCTTTTATAAAGTAAGAAATACCGTTGTTTTTTTTCAGGATTCCGGAAATGGGATAAAAACCGGTAATGGCATAACGAATTCCATAATTTATGGTTCAAATCAGGCAGTCTGGACATCATCCCCTGATAAGGACTTTAAATTTGAGAATAATATTGTAACAAATTGCAGATACGTGTGGGCTAAAAGTTTTTTCAATTCATCTAAATCATATTCTATTGATAACTGTATAATTGTAAATAATCAATATTTCAAAGGGATAGCTGATACATCACGTTTGCAGCCCGGAGAATTTGAGATAAGCGAGAATAATGTTACAAAAGAGGGTGAAGTTACATTAAGATTATTTGATACAGATGATAAACCGCTCCTGCTGGGAGTTGATGAGCCGTTACCTTTGGATTATCTGCATGTTATCCCCGGTTCCGCTGGTTATGAAATGGGTGCTGGAATATTTAAACACAGGAAGCCATAAAATTTCTGCCTCTGGTATGATAAATTTATTTTTTTCAGCTTCGGTTTAAATTACATCAGTTTGAAGATTGTAATAATCTGTCAATAACTTCTAATATTCAGTCATTGATTTCTAAAAATATTTAATGATTACATAAATTTTTAAGAACTATTGCGGCTAAAGTTAAAATTATGTAATTTGGATTGCGATTAACCTGGATTCTGATAACTAAGATTATCTAATTTAATGAAAATTATAGACTTTAAATCACTAACCCTAAGCCCTGTGCCTATGAAACATTACTGAAGACACCTTATTTTCAACTTTTCCCATTCCTGCTTTTAATGTTTGGAACATTTATTAAACGAAAGGCAGGATCATTTTAGTAGGTTGACTTGTTAAATTAAATTTAAATTATGAAAAAAACTAAATTCTTGCTACGGACGGATTTCAGGTCTGGTCCGGGGAAATTGCTCGGATTTTCCAGATTTTTAACTCTCTTTGTCCTGGTCGGAGCACTTAGTTTCTTCCAGAGTAAAGTAAATGCACAGGATAATCCTGTGGACAAGACCAGTCCTCTTACCGCTGTGACCGCTGCAACAGCAACAAATAATAACTATGCGGAGTTACAGCAAAGAAAGTTAACAGGTACGGTTTTGAACGAGCGGGGTGAACCGCTTGCCGGGGCAACTGTTCTGATTGCAGGGACTACAATCGGGGCCATTACCGATGCCAGTGGAAAATTCTCGCTGGATGTGACTGATCCCAATGCTTCAGTTGTTATCTCATTTGTCGGATATGTCACCCAGCAGATAGCCTTAGCCGGAAGGGCAACCATCGACATCAGCATGGTTCCGGCTGTCGAAAGCATCCAGGAAGTTGTAGTAGTCGGTTACAGTACTCAGAAAAGAGCTTCTATTACCGGCTCTGTGAGCTTTATCAAAGGTGACGTCGTTTCGAAAATTCCGGTTCCGAATATAACGAATGCAATGGCAGGGCAGATCTCCGGTGTGATAACAAGGCAGCAGGGAGGAGAGCCCGGTGATGATAACTCCGATATCCATATAAGGGGTATCGCTACGACCGGATCAAATGGTCCTTTGATTGTTGTTAACGGGGTGATCAGGAACAACCTGAACCAGATTGATCCGTCTACAATTGAATCGGTCTCTGTTCTGAAAGATGCCGCTGCTGTCGCTCCGTACGGAATGGGAGGTGCGAACGGTGTTATACTTATCACAACCAAATCGGGTGCTGAAGGTCTGCCAACACTAACGTACAATATGTATTATGGGATACAGAACCCAACCTATTATCCTCATCTGCTGAATGCGGTGGATTATATGAAGCTCCGTAATGAGGCTGTGCGCAATCAGAGCGCTACCGCTGTATTGCCATTTGATCCTGCAGTTATTGATGATTATGCCAACCTGCATGCCAATGACCCTGATAAATACCCGGACAGCAATACCAAAGAGCTGGTTAACTTCAGTGTTCCTATGATGAAACATGATCTGCAGATAACAGGGGGTACAGATAAACTAAGGTACTTTACTGGTATCGGTTACTTCGGACAGCAGGGCCTGTTTGATAAGGTATATTATAAACGTTATAACTTCAATCTGAACCTTGAGGCAAAAGTCACAAATACGACGACAGTTACTACTTCTTTTATCGGTTCATTTGAACAGAAACACGACCTTGATGTTGCATCTTCTGCACAACAGCTTTTCAGGAACGGTTACAAGTTCATTCCGACTGAATGTATCTGGTATTCAAACGGACTCTGGGGACAGTTTGCCGGGAACTCACCTGTTGCTGTACTCAAAGGTGAGGGCTATAATAATGAGGAGACCACCACAGCCTTGACTTCTATCGCAATTGAACAGAGAATTCCGTTCATCAAAGGATTAAGCCTTAAGGGGGTTTTCAGTTATGACTCGAGAATGTATTATGGCAAAGGATGGCATACACCTTTCTACTATTATGTGATCAATCTCACTGCAACCCCTCGTACGTGGACACAATCCGTATCTACACAGGAAGGAAACGTCCCGGCCTACACATACCTTACACAGAACGATAACAGAAACAGAACCTATACATACCAGGCTTATTTTAATTATAATAACACTTTTGGCAGACATACTGTGACCGGTCTGGTAGTTGCTGAGGCACGAAATGGTAATTATGACTTCATTTCAGCAAGAAGGAACAATTTTGCTGTCACAATTGATGAGATGAACCTCGGAAGTTCCAACAAAAATGATTACGACAACGGAGGTTCATCATCAGTGAACTCCCAGATAGGATACGTTTACAGGTTAGGATGGAACTACGACAACAAATATATGATTGAGGCTGCAGGACGTTATGACGGGCATTATTATTTTGCTCCGGGTAAGAGGTGGGGATATTTCCCATCTTTCTCAGCCGGCTGGAGAATTTCGGAAGAGAGCTTTATGCAGGGTATCAGTTTCCTTACCAACCTTAAACTGAGGGCATCCTGGGGTAAATCCGGTAACCTGGCAGGTGGCGCATACCAGTATCTGTCCGGTTATACACTTTCCGGCAATGGATATGCATTCGGTTCAGGTACAATGGTTCAGCAGGCCTATGTCAATACTGAAAGTAACCCGAATATCACCTGGGAGGTATCCCAGAAATCAGATATAGGTTTTGAAGCTTCATTGTGGCAGGACCTGTTAACAATTGAAACGGACTTTTTCTATGAAAAAAGAACAGGTATGTTATTAAGTCCGGCAATTACGGTACCTTATGAATATGGTCTGGGTCTGGCACAGCAGAATGCAGGGAAGATGGATAATTTCGGTTTTGAAGTGACTCTGGGTACCAGGAAAGAATTCGCAAACGGACTAAGAATGAATGTAAACGGGAATATCAGTCTGGCCAAGAATAAAATGGTCGAAACATTCGAGACTGCGGCCACATTCAACAACCCAAACCGCAAGCGTACAGGAAGACCTTATCAGACTGTCTTCGGTTATAAAACACTCGGCTTCTTCTCAACATCTGAAGATACAAACGGTGATGGCATAATAAACAGTACGGATGGGTATAATATTACCCAGTGGGGTATACTGCATCCGGGTGACATCAAGTACGCTGACCTGGCGGGTCCTCCGGACAGCGACGGGAATATGACCGGCCCTGATGGAAAAATAGACAGCAACGACGAATGCGTGATAGGCCATCCCCAGGCTTATCCCCTGATGGTCTTCGGATTGACCGGAACCGCCAACTGGAAAGGATTTGATCTCAGCATGTTCTTCCAGGGAGCAGGGATGACCTCATATAATACTCAGAACTTCATGACATTCCCGTTCTTTAACAACAACAGCAATGCCGATTATGAGTATTACAACGATCGCTGGACGCCAGATAATCAGGATGCAAAATACCCGATAGCCTGGCCGAGTCCGGTCGCAAACATGCAACAGGCAAGCGATTTCTGGCAAAGAAACGCTTCGTACCTGAGATTGAAAAATGTTCAGTTTGGCTATACGATTCCTAAATCGGTAACCCAGAAGATCAGGATCAAAAATATCAGGGTTTATCTTGCAAGCCAGAATCTTTTAACGATCAGCGGCCTTAAGTTTATGGATCCGGAGAGTTCCACATATAACACTGACGGAACATTCTCTCCAACGATGAAGTCATTCACTATTGGTGCAAATGTAACCTTCTAATTATCACATTTAAAAATTACATGCTATGATAAAGTTTAAAATAATCAGGAACATTGCATTTATAGGATTGGTGCTCTTTTTTACCGTTTCCTGTGACCAGGAGGATTTTCTGGAGACAAAGAATAAATCGACACTTACCGACGCTACGATGTGGGCTTCCGAAGGTAATGCAGATATATACCTGAATAACTGTTACGGTCAGCTTGAGGCTAAAGGAAACCAGCCTGACAACATTGATAATTTTACATCTGACAATGATGCCGGCTTTTACTATACTTCCTATAACTGGAAAAAAGGTATAGTTGATCCTGCAGGTGGTGCGGGCGGTTCAGTATGGGGCGGAACAACAGGTCCTTCCTCGAATGTAGGATGGAGTACAATCTATACAACAGTCAGGAGGCTTAATACATTCATGGCCAAGATAACCGAAAACAAGGCAAATTACTCGGATGAGTGGTATAATAAACGCATGGATGAAGCAAGATACCTCAGAGCCTATTTTTATAGTGAACTTTTCATGAGGGTCGGAGGTCTTGCACTTGTCACTGAACCACAGGACAGGAATACAGATTCCGAAACAGAAATATATCTTCCGAGAAGCACATACGAGGAAACATTCAATTTCCTTATCAGCGAACTGAGCTCAATAGTATCGAATGGTTATCTGGTAATAAAGTACAATAAGGGTAATTCAAATGCAGGCAGAGCAACCCTTGGTGCAGCACTCTGCCTTAAAGGATGGCTTCAGCTGTTTGCAGCAAGCCCGGCATATAATTCTAATGATCCGGCAGTTCCTCGTTCCTCTGATAACCTGCAGGCTTTTGCAGATTATAAATTGTCCCGCTGGGCTGATGCTGCTGCTACCAACAAGCAGTTCATTGACACTTATGGGCATAAAGGTACCGGGACGTACAAACTGTTCACTCCTATGTCTCAGTTCTGGCATGAGGCCAATGAATACAATGATGAGGTTATATGGGACAGGCAGCATGTTACAACAACAATGGCACAGACCTTCGATACATACGGAGGCCCTGTATGGATCCTGGGAACTTACTATACCTGGGGCAACTACTGCCCTACCCAGGAGCTTGTTGATGAATACCAGATGGCTAATGGCTTGTCACCTTACAACGCTGACGGAACCGTCAATGCGGCTTCGGGATTTGACGAGCAGAATCCTTATGTGAACCGCGAAAAGAGGTTTTACGACTTCATAGTTTATGATGGCGCTACCTACAAACAGGACTGGATGACAGTGGCTGATGTAATCTATACCCGTATCGATAAGGTTCATCCTTCGAAGAACCAGATAGATTATGGAGGCGATGATGTCGGCAATACAGGTTATTATTTCAAGAAGAGACTTGACAATGCTCATCCGAGAGGTGGCAACCTCGATGGCAGGAATTATGTTTATTACCGCTATGCAGAAGTTCTGCTGAACTATGCAGAAGCTCAGAATGAAGCTGTAGGACCTGACGCATCTGTTTATGAAGCAATTAATGCTGTCAGACAGCGTGTAGGGACAGATCTTCCGGCTCTTCCCGCAGGCCTTACACAGGCTGAAATGCGGGCTGCCATTAAACGTGAAAGGAGGATCGAGCTTGTATATGAAGGTCACAGGCTTTATGACCTGTGGCGATGGAAAGATGCAATGGTAGAGATGAATAAAGATCTTCACGGAATGGAGATCAAGAATACTGTACCTGCCGATAACAGCGGGATATGGACTTACACAAAGATCTCTCTTAACCATCCGCACACCTTTACTCAGAAAATGTATTTCAATCCGATTCCTCAGGCAGCAATAGACAGAAATCCGCAACTCAAACAAAACTGGGGGTATTGATGATCTGAAAATGTTCGTCTGACTAATATGAGGCCATAGAAGATCTTCTTTTATGGCCTTATTTTTTACAACTTTGCCTTGAGGTAAATTAACAACTTTAGGGAGCCGGAGAACCTTATAGATTCGACTATTTATATAATTTTGGGGAAATAACTGCTGATGAAACGACAGATACATAGCAAAGAGATAAAATATAGTCTAATAGGTATATTGTTTATTATTTACTATCTGTATTTTGCTCTGTTTAACCTGCATCATATCCATTATCTTGAACAAAACCAGTTATTTATATGGAGTCTTGATTTCCTTAAGGAACAGTTTTCGCTGCCAGGGGGACTGGTGCTTTATACGGGCAGCTTTTTTACCCAATTTTTTATTTCTTCCTGGCTGGGAGCATTTATTTATACTCTGACTGCATTCCTGGTTTTTATACTTTCATTCTACATTTTCAGGAAACACAACTTTGGGAATTTAGTTGTATCGTTTGTACCGGTATGGCTTCTTGCAATATTACAAAGCAGCGAACTTTTTACATTCGGCCAGGCTGTCGGATTTTTACTTCTCCTGTCTTACTTTGCTTTATATATATCGATCAACAGATCAGGATCGCGTTATTGCCTTTTCTTAGCAGCATGGCCGGTTTTTTATATACTTACAGGGGGCTTTTCCATACCGCTTGTCATATTATGCATACTCCACGAATTACTGTTCAGAAATGAGAAGGGACGTTTTATAGTTACTTCGTTATATATTATCACAGGGATTCTGGTCCCTTTTTTATCTTCCCGTCTTTTATTTTATATCCAGCCTGATAAGATCTTTACTTATCCTGTCATTTACGAATTGCATTCAATATTCCTGTACGCCCTGATATTGTTTTTTGCCTGGACTCCATTAATATTACTGACAAGCTTTTTATTG
>JADDYF010000191.1 GCA_015712185.1 Bacteroidales bacterium | reverse complement strand
TTTTTACATTACCCATTGAGCAGGAGCCGGTAAAGGGGCAGAATACCTGGCTGAAAGAAGGATTCAAACTCACGGATAGATTGCTGAAATGGTGTGAAAAGAATGAAATTTACCTTATACTCGATCTGCATGCAGCCCCTGGCGGGCAGGGCAACGATAGGCCAATTGCTGATGTTGATACAACGAAACCTCAGCTCTGGGAAAGTGAATACAACCTTCAAAAGACGATTGCGCTGTGGGAGAAGCTTGCTGAAAGATATAAAAACGAAGAATGGATAGGAGGATACGATCTCATAAATGAGACCAACTATAAAATGGACGGCAATGAACCTTTAAGAAAACTTTTCCTTGACATAACCGCGAAAATAAGGAACACCGATAAGAATCATATAATTTTCATTGAAGGCAACCAGTTTGCAAATGATTATACCGGACTGACACCTCCATGGGATAAAAACATGGTATACAGCTTCCATAAATACTGGAATGCAGCGACAATTGAAACAATACAGAAATACCTCGATCTGAGGGAAGAATTCAATGTTCCGTTCTGGATGGGAGAATCGGGCGAAAACAAAAATAACTGGTACCGGGAAGTGGTAGCTCTGCTCGAATCGAATAATATCGGCTGGGCGTGGTGGACCATTAAAAAGATAGGTTCGGAAAGCGGCATAATGAATGTTACCCGGCCACAGGGATACCAGAAAGTAATTGATTACTGGACAGGGAAAGGACCGCGTCCTTCTGAAAATGAAGCCATGATCACCTTTACAGAACTGGCTGAAAATATGAAGATTGAGAAGTGTAAAGTAAATTATGGAGTGCTCGGGGCATTGTTCAGCAAATGACCAAATACAATATAACAGATGAAAACAGAACTGAGATACGCATCCCATCCGCAGGATTTCAAATCCTATGACACAGAAAAGATCAGGAAAGAATTTCTTATTGAGAAGGTCTTTGTTCCTGACGAAATATCCCTGGTTTATTCATTGTACGACCGGTATATGGTTGGCGGTGCGATGCCAGTAAAAAAAGCTCTTATGCTCGGGACTGCCGACGACCTGAAATCATCATTCTTTCTCGAAAGGAGGGAAATGGGAATTATCAATGTAGGCGGTCCTGCTGTTATTGAAACATCCGGGTCGGTGTATGACCTGGATTACAAGGAAGCCCTGTATCTAGGAAGAGGTGTAAAGGATGTGGTCTTCAAATCGGCTGACGGAGGGAGACCGGCGAAACTATATATCAACTCGGCGCCGGCACATCATGCTTATCCTTCCAGGAAAGTAACCTTAAAAGATGCTGAAGTTGTAGTGCTTGGAAGCAGTGAAACCTCAAATCACCGGACAATCAATAAACTGCTGGTTAACAGTGTTCTGCCATCATGTCAGCTGCAGATGGGAATGACGGAGCTTAAAACAGGCAGTGTCTGGAATACCATGCCGGTGCATACCCATAACAGGAGGATGGAAGCCTATTTCTATTTCGAAGTGCCTGAGAAGCAGGCAGTATGCCATTTTATGGGTGATCCTGATGAAACCCGCCATATTTGGATGAAAAATGAACAGGCAGTTCTCTCCCCGTCGTGGAGCATACACAGCGCTGCCGGGACATCGAATTACACATTTATCTGGGGAATGGCAGGCGAGAATCTCGATTACGGTGATATGGATACACGCCATCCCGATACTTTAAAGTAGCTATAAATACTGAATATGAAAGAATTATTTGATTTAACAGGAAAAGTTGCTCTTGTCACCGGCGGCACTCATGGAATTGGCCTTGCAATTGGTCTGCTGCTGGGAAAAGCGGGTGCAAAGGTTTGTGTGAATGATATTGATGACGAAAAGCTTAAAGACTGTTCAGAGAGTTTTAAAAAACAACGGCTCGATGTGTATACCCTGAAATTCAATGTTACCGATGAAAACGATGTAGCCAGGGGAGTCTCTCAGATCGAGAAGAACGCCGGGATTATAGATATTCTTGTGAACAATGCCGGAATAATAAAGAGGATACCGATTCTCGAAATGCCTGTTGCCGACTACAGACAGGTCATCGAGGTCGACCTTGTCGCCCCTCTGATCGTATCCAAACGTGTCGTACCGGGGATGATAAAAAAACGCAGCGGAAAAATCATTAATATGTGTTCGATGATGAGTGTATACGGACGCAATACCGTATCAGCATATGCATCGGCAAAAGGCGGTCTGAAGCTTCTCACTCAGAATATGACTTGTGAATGGGCAAAATACAATATTCAGGTGAACGGGATAGGTCCGGGTTATATCGCAACCTCACAGACTGCCCCGATACGGGAGCACGGGCATCCCTTCAATGATCTTGTTATGACCCGTACACCGGCCGGCCGGTGGGGTGAGCCTGAAGACGTGGCCAATGCCGCACTTTTCCTTGCGTCAAAAGCAAGCGATTTTGTCAACGGGCATATCCTTTATGTCGACGGGGGTATACTAGCCAACTTCGGGTATATTAAGGGAGAAAACGAAATTCACTGAGCCGGGAGGTTATGTAAACGAGTTTCAAAAATCTAAATGACAAATAATATAATGTATATTCAAACCTGCCGTTGTATAATTATCACCGTTATTACAGGATTTTTTATTGCAGGATGCAGTCAATCATCTATACAGAAGAAACAGGTTCAGCATGTTTCTACACCTGATGCGAGGCTGACAGCCACTGTTTACAATTCGGGATTTGAACACTCGCACGACACTTATAACGGTATGTCGGCAGCGAGCGACGGGAAAATTTACTACGTCCTTTGCTCCGAGCTTATGGATGTTGCAGGTCAGATGTATTCTTTCGATCCTTCAACAGGTAATGTGGAGCACCTGGGAGATCTGACAGAATTTTGCGGAGAGAAGGATATGAAGGTTGTCGCTCAGGGAAAAAGCCATGTTAACTTCAGGGAGATGAATGGCAGATTATATTTTGCCACTCATCTCGGTTATTACAGCTTAATTGATGGAATGGAAAAGCCGGGTCTGCCTGAGAAAGGTTACGGTCCTTACCGCGGTGGTCATCTGCTGGCCTATGATATGAGGACAAATAAGACCGAAGACCTGGGTATAGCTCCGCACGGCGAAGGAATTTTAACAATGAATATGGATACGGGACGTGGCCTGATATATGGTCTTACATGGCCGACTGGTTATCTCTTCCGCTATGATATTGAAAAAAAAGAGATGAACGACCTTGGGCCTGTGACCGGAAAAGGAGAGACCGGTGTCGGAAAGGATTTCCGTGTTATATGCCGCTCAATAGCCCTGAATCCGGAAGACGGCACCATTTACCTGACTGTCGCCGACGGACTGATAAAACGGTTGCGGCCTGGTGCGGATGTTGTTGAAACGATCGAAGGTGAGGACATGAAGAAGGATTACTTTGGCGCCTATGAGGTTTCAACAGCCGGCAGCATGGCGTATAACTGGCGTCAGGCTTTCTGGTATGAGCCGGGAAACAAAATTTATGGCGTGCACGGTAATTCGGGTTACCTGTTCACATTCGATCCTTCGGTACCGCGTATTGAGGTGCTTGAGCGGCTGACTTCAATACCTTCAAAGCGAACAGGAATGAACGATCAGTTCAGCTATGGCTATCTTGGCTTTACACTCGGACCGGATGGCCATACAATATATTATCTTACCGGAGCTCCGGTATATATCGATGGAAAACGGGTTATGGGCGCATCTTCAACAGCGAAAGGCGAGGCAAAAGGTGTTGAGGATCTGCACCTTATCACCTATGACATAATTACCGGATTGTACCTTGACCATGGAGCTGTTTTCTACCCCGACGGGCAGAGGCCGCTTTATGTCAATTCAATTGCGGTTGGCAGCGACGGAACGGTCTACAGCATGGGCCGGGTAAACAGGGATGGCAGGATTGTAACTGATCTTTTCAGCATTCCTGATCCTTTTAAACAGACGCCATAACAATTTAACATTATGTACTCAGGCTGTTTCCCGGGAAAAACTTCCCCTTTATTCCTTTTGATTTTACTGGCTTCATATTCATATGCATCCACGACTGAATCACAGGATGAACCTTTACCTGTAATCAGCAAGGTAAAGGATATCGTAATCTACGAAGATCCAAAATACTATTCTGCATTTCCTTCCGTAATTAAACGTCCGGACGGTGAGCTGATAGCTGCTTTCAGGAGGGCCCCAAGCAGGAGGGCATTTGGTGAAGAGGGTTATACACATACTGATCCTAACAGTTACCTTGTACTGGTCCGTTCACACGACGGAATTACATGGACAAAGGAACCCGAGATGATATATGCCCATGCTTTCGGGGGATCACAGGACCCCTGCCTTCTCCAACTGCGCGATAAATCGCTGTTATGTTCCAGTTACGGCTGGGCGATGGTCAAACCCGATGGAATTGAAAACCTGAAAAAGCCATATTACATGTCGGGTGGCTTTGTATTTCTCGGCGGATATCTTTTACGTTCCGGCAATGGAGGTAAAACATGGGATGGTCCCTGTTATCCTCCAAGGATACCGCCCGAAACCGGCTTCAATGCGCTTGGCGAACCATTACCGGCATATAACCGCGGAGCGATGTGCGAGGCACGGAATGGAAGAATTTACTGGGTTGTTGCTTGTTCTGATTCAGCTTCGCACAGAAGATCAGAAACTCATCTGATCGTGTCGGATGATAAAGGTTTTACCTGGAGCTATCTTTGCCCGGTTGCAAAGGATGATAGTGCATCCTTTAATGAGACTTCATTATATGAAACTCCCGGGGGGGACCTTGTCGCTTTTCTCCGTACAGCGAACCTGGGAGACCAGGCATGTATTGCACGTTCAACAGATGGTGGTAAAAGCTTTGAGCCCTGGCAGAAAATGGATTTTCAGGGACATCCGCTGAATGCACTGCAGCTGCCTGATAAGAGGGTATTGCTCGTTTATGGCTACCGGCACGAACCCTATGGAATTCGTGCAAGGATTCTCAATCCTGAATGCACCGATTTTGCGACAGCACAGGAAATAATTTTACGCGATGATGGCGGAAGTACGGATATTGGTTATCCCTGGCCCGTTATGCTAGATAAAAAGCATATATTGGTGACATACTATTTCAATATCAGCAACGGTACTAGACATATAGCTGGTACAATTCTCGAAATAAAATGATGACGGTATTACCGGGGTAGAATTGTGTTCTGTCGGTCTATAGGATTATTACCTGATAAAAAATTTATAAATGAAAAGACGCGAATTTATTGGAAAGAGCGTTACCGGAACAGCAGGTATCGCCTTAGGAATTAATAAGTTAAATGCTGCCAGTTATAAAAGGATCATCGGAGCCAATGAGTTAATCCGTGTAGGATTCATCGGTGTCGGCAACCGTGGGAGTCAGATGCTGAGTACCTTCATGGGGATGCAGGATTGTGAGGTGGCAGCCCTTTGTGATGTCTATGAGCCTTACATAACACGCGACCGTTCGAAAGTCGATCCCAGGTATATTAATACTATGCCCGGGCAAATCCCGAAAATGGGAGAGGTATTTCCGGGAAAAGTTGAAAGATATTCCGAGTACCGCAAAATGCTTGAAAATAAAAGTATTGATGCTGTTTGTATTGCCACGCCTGATCACTGGCATGCACTTCAGACCATTCATTCTGTAGAAGCCGGCAAGGATGTTTATGTTGAAAAGCCTCTTTCAAAAACCATAAGAGAAGGCCGTGCAATGATAAATGCTGCAAAAAACAGCAAGCAGGTAGTCACAGTCGGCTTGAACAGACGCGGAGCTTCGACATTTCAGAGGCTGGCAAAAGAGATCCCGGCCGGCAGGATCGGAAAAGTGACCTTTGCAAGTGCCTGTCATGTCAGTAATATGTACCCTGCGGGGATCGGGAAACTGAAGCCGGAGAATCCGCCTCCGGATCTTAACTGGGATGCATGGCTCGGTCCCAGAGCCTATCGGCCGTACCAGTATAATATAGCTCCCTATATGTTCAGGTGGTGGGAGGATTTTGCCAATCAGATCAGCAATAATGGCGTTCATTATCTCGATCTTATCAGGTGGATGATGAACGAGACTG
>JADDYF010000160.1 GCA_015712185.1 Bacteroidales bacterium | reverse complement strand
ATTACTGGGATGTCACTATGCAATTCCTCAAGGAGGATTTCATCGCATCGAGGGTGGTTTATGAGGTTAATAATATCGAATACCGGTTCAAGAGCGGACAGGTTGGTATTCATCACATGAGCTTCAAGGAGGAATCCGGCCGGATGGTGGGGATAATGGGTGCCAGTGGTGCCGGCAAATCAACCCTTCTTGGTGTTTTGAACGGTATTAATGCTCCGAGCGATGGTGAAGTGCTGATAAACGGAGTAAGCATCCACAGAGAAAAAGAAAAAATCAAGGGACTCATCGGATTTGTTTCACAGGATGACCTGCTCATTGAAGAGCTTACCGTATTTGAAAATCTCTATTTCAATGCAAAACTTTGTTTTGATAACCTTTCGGAAAAGGAGATCATAACCAGGGTTGACAATGTGCTGAAGAACCTGGGACTGTATGAGATCCGTGATATGAAGGTTGGAACACCCCTGAACAAGAAAATCAGCGGGGGTCAGCGAAAGAGGCTGAATATTTCCCTTGAACTTATCCGCGAACCGGCAATAATGTTTCTGGATGAACCTACATCGGGACTCTCATCGAGAGACTCTGAAAACATTCTCGATCTTCTGAAGGACCTTGCACGCAAGGGCAAACTGCTTTTCATTGTGATCCACCAGCCCTCCTCCGAAATATTTAAGATGTTCGATAAGCTTATAATACTTGACACAGGAGGTTACCTGATATATAATGGCAATCCGGTTGAATCGATAGAGTATTTCAAAAGGAAGATCGAACAGGCAGATTACAATGAAAGCGAGTGCTATGTATGTGGTAATGTTAATCCCGAACAGATATTCAATATAGTCGAGACCAGGGTGTTTACCGAAAATGGTCAGCCTACTGATACCAGGAGGATATCTCCTGCAGACTGGAGCAATCTTTACAAGGCGGAAAAGAAAGTTGAGGATCTTGAGCCGGGAAGTGCCATTCCTGAGATTAACTTCAAAACTCCGAACAAATTAAAACAGCTGATCGTATTCGTCAAACGCGATGTGCTGTCAAAGATCTCCGATGTCCAGTATCTGCTGATAACACTTCTCGAGGCCCCGGTACTTGCTCTCTTCCTCTCTTTTCTTATACGCTATTTTGATGAAAGCGCAAGGAATCCAAGATATACACTTTATGAGAACTCCAACCTCCCTGTATACATTTTTATGTCGGTGATAGTTGCTGTATTCATGGGACTTACGGTGAGCGCAGAGGAAATAATCAAGGACAGGAAGATATTAAAGAGGGAGGCATTCCTGAATCTGAGCTGGAACAGCTTCCTGATGTCGAAGGTTTTCGTGCAGTTTACGATTTCTGCCATACAGGCATTGACTTTTGTCATAATCGGTAATGCAATAACCGGTGTCAGGGGAATGCTTTTTGAATACTGGCTGGTACTATTCACATGCTGGGCTTCTGCCAATGTACTCGGACTGATCATCTCTGACAGCTTCAAGGCTGTTGTAACCATCTATATTCTGATACCCTTCCTTGTGATACCACAGATCATTCTGAGCGGCATTATGGTCAAATTTGAAAAGCTAAATCCCAACCTCTCCTCCCCTGCTGAAATTCCGATTTATGGTGAATTTATTACAGCCCGCTGGGGATATGAAGCTCTTGCCGTCAAACAGTTCATTGACAATGATTATGAGCGGCAGTTTTACGTCTTCGATAAGGCAATGAGCAAGGCAAAATTCAAGAAGGACTACTGGAATGTTGAGATCAAGAGTAAGCTTGAACATATACTGAGTGATCTGACTAACGGAACAAGAAGCAATGATTTCAATGAGGAACTTCTTCTTGTGCAAAATGAATTTATCAAGGAGCGGCCGATAACGCCGAATATCAGGTTTGAATATATTGATGAACTGACCCCGGAGAAAATCACCCCTGATATTGTGAGGTCAGCCCTGAATTATGCTGAAAGGCTTAGAAAGGGCTACGTTGCCTACTCCAACGATAATAAAAATGCCAAGGATGAATTGATTACAAGGCTTCAGCAAAAGGACAGCAAGGGATTCCTCAGACTCAGGGACAGCTATGCAAATGAATCGCTGGAAGAGTTTGTGACTAACAAGAGTGAAACAAAAAAGACGATTGAGTACAAGGGAGAGATCATACAGAAACTTGATCCGATATTTATGGATCCCAAATATAATTTCATTAAAGCCCATTTCTATGCACCTGTCAAAAGGATCTTCGGCAGGTCTGTAGACACCTACATAATGAACGTGGGTGTATTATGGTTGATGACGATCATTCTTTACCTGATCCTATATTTCAGGCTGTTGAAGAAGCTGCTTGAATCGAGCGGAGAAACAATTGAGAAGAAGCTGAAAAACTCCGAGTAAGATTATTAACCAAACAAAAAGGCTGCCTTCGTGCCGGCAGCCTTCTTATTATTCCTGATGAACCGATATCCGGACTATTCTTTTCTGTCAGAGATTTATTCAACAATTTCGATCATTTTGAACGGTACCCTGATTATGGATTCATAGTCTTCACCGGCTTCAAGCATATCTTCATCATCTTCCTCATAATACCAGTTTACTTCAACCTCATTCTTTGATTTATGAATTGCTTCGAGCTTCTTGAATACATCAAGGATACACTTCGATGAACTGGTATTGAAATATTCAAGACGTATATTTACAACAGTCCTTGTAAGAGGTGTATCTTTATAGCTGTCGAGCCAGTCAACCAATGGTTTATAGAATTCAACTGAGTTTTCAGGAATTGAACGACCTTTGATCTCAAAGATACCCTCCGTCGCATCAAATTTCACAGTTGGGGTTTTTGGTGTTCCTTCAATGATAATCGGTTCCATGTTTATTCAGTTTTTAATTTGTCAAATTATTATAAGTGGTCAACTATTTCCTCGTTAACTAAAATATTCAGATAAAAGAAAGTATATTTCTCATCATATTCCCTGAAGTTATACTCAAGTTTATTACCTGTTTTCCGTACGATATCTACAAGACCTAAACCTCCTCCTCCTTTGGCGGAAATTCTCTGGTGGTTAAGAATGAATTTGTAGAGCTCCTTGATCTCTTCCTGGCTTGACCGGTTTATCCTTTTGATTTTTTCCTCGAGTTTCTCAACGTTGACTGTACGTACAAAATTTCCGGTGATTATTTTATAACCTCTGTCGACTTTCTTAACACTCAGCATAGCGAATTTTTCTGAGGTCTGGTCTTCAAAGTTTGCAGGAACACGCTCGACATGATGATAGAGGTTCTGAAGACTTTCAACCAATACATTATATACTTTTTTCCTGAGCCGCGACTGCTCATTCACCTCAACCAATTTATCCTCTACCGAATCAAGCACATGGTTGATTACGTCCGAATCGATATTGCCTCTGTAAAAGAGGATTGTATCACCATTCGCCTGGTTGCGGAAGTAATTCTCGATATCAAAGCTCATACAAGCTTTCTTTAGATGAGGTCAAATTTTCAGTTAACAAATATAATAAAAATATGAAGTTAGCAAATTATACGTTCTTCTCTTTGCGGATGTTCTAAATTAGAGCCTCTTTTTGATAAAAATAAGACTTTGATGTGATTAACGACCTGTTTATGTTGATTTCAACACTCCCGATGGCTGCCTTTTCCCCTCGAAAATCTCGTATTTGAACAGGGAACATTCGAGGGCTCCGTTGTATAGCGTATGTTTTTGAGACGGTCTGAGACCTATATATTTCAACGCTTCCTTGCAGGATGTGAGGATAAACACGGTATTCCCCGCGAAATTGTGTTTGAGCGTTGTACCAATCATCCCGTACAGATCTGTCAGGTCTCCCTGATCGAGCCGGTGTCCGTAAGGGGGGTTGATAAATACGTATCCCTGACTATATGAAGATTTTACATTCCTGAAATCTGCTA
>JADDYF010000139.1 GCA_015712185.1 Bacteroidales bacterium | reverse complement strand
AGTTTTACCTTTTGGAAATGACTGGTATTAAGTTGCCCGGCCATCCATTTATCCACTTCAGGTGTATCCAGTACTTCAAGACCCAGGTTTATGGCAGAACGTATTATCCGGCTTTTATCATCGATAGTGATCTCTTTCTCAGCCAATATCAAACTCTCAATTTTCTTCTTCGAAATAAATTCGGCTGATAAAACGGAACTTCCAAATACAGGTATACCGTTAATCTTTTTACCATGAAGACTCTTATCATTATCAATAAACCCTGCTACATAGAAGCCATACTTTGAATCGCTCAGAATTACCCTCTTAACAACAAACCCTAACTCGCCTGCGCCATAAATAAGTATATTCCTTCTATTCTTCAGGGTGCTCGTCGCAAAACGGAAGATAACTTTCACAAACACTCTGATAAAAAAGAGAAAAACAGTACCCGAGACATAATGTATTAAAATAATGGATAACGGGATGGTTAGAACATCGTTCCACTCGAATATCCTGCTTATCAGGGATAATGCAAGAAGTGTTATTAAAGAACATGTGGTAACAAGAAATACCAGGGAAATATCTGTAAGCGTCGTATGCCGGAGAAGTCCGGAATACGAACGAAAGACAAGGCTGAATGAAGCATAAACAATCAATGCAAGTATTGCCTGTTTGAAAGCAACCGGTATATCAATTGCAGCTATATCAAAATTAAACCTCAACAGGTAGGCAAGATGAAAAAGCAGA
This sequence comes from Bacteroidales bacterium, assembly GCA_015712185.1. Taxonomy (GTDB): domain Bacteria; phylum Bacteroidota; class Bacteroidia; order Bacteroidales; family VadinHA17; genus LD21. The sequence goes on along the minus strand of JADDYF010000139.1, from coordinate 4,434 downwards.
AAGACAGCAAGACTATCTGCCAGAAACACCATCCACCGGGGAACAGAATACTTATTGAAAATGTTAAGTGTTTTCTCTCTTATGTATAATAGCCATTTTGGGTATTTATCTATCATGCAACTTTAAGATTTATATAACTAATCCAGACATTTTACTGTTTTATGTTAAGCGTTTAGCGTTTAGCGTTCAAGGTTTAGTGTTTTATAACTTTGTAATCGTTAATCAGAATCCACGGAGCTATGATTAATGCTTAAATAACCTTGATAAAAATGTCAAATATTAGCTGTCAATTCAGAATTATGAAATCAATTCGCCTGTTAAGCCTTTTATCGAGGTATGTGGAGTTTGTATTTAGAGGTCGGGTACTACCATAACCTTTGGCAATAAGCCGATTATTGGCAATACCCCTGTTAATCAGATAGTCCATTATCACCTGCGCACGCAGTTGAGACAACGATTGGAGATTAGCTGGTACTCCCTGGTTGTCAGTGTGTACTCCGATCTCAAGCTTAATTCCGGGGTATTTATTCATAAGGTTTACAACCTGGTCAAGCATAATGTATGCGTTAGTTACCAGTCTGTTATTTACATCAAAATAAGCATCAGTCAGCAGACCATAAGTTCTTTCAAGGTTAAACAATCCCCTTTCTGCCGGATCTTTAAGCTCGAATAACCTGACTCGGGCATTATTATAACCACTAGCAATAATATCGCTATATGATTGATAAACAGACATAAGGTTCATCTGCTGATCAATAATATAACTGTATTTTCGTGTTTCTGCATCAAACAGCTCCCGTATAGTGTATTTTGCCGGTACCTTGGCAAAATAATTATTATTAACAGGGACACTGTCAGGAGAAGAAAGTATTTCAACCAGAAAAACCAGCTCTTTCTTTAAACTAAAATCCCTCTCTGCAGAATATTGACTTATTATATTGATATTTTCTGTTTTAATAATATCAATAACCTTTTTCTTCACAACAGGCTTTGTGGCAAGATATGCGGACTTTTCCTGCTCTGTCCTGAAAACTATCACTTGCTTTGTAACGGCTCTTCTGATAATATCTCCAGTAATTTGAGACTTAAGAGTCAGTCCCAATCTGACATGATACTTTCCGCTCTCACTATATTGATGGTCTGCTCTCTCTCCATAAGCCTGGATACCGTCTCCGAAATCCCAGTAAAAACTGGTAATATCATAACCGGGACAGTAAGACTTCAATCCATTAAATTCAATATTCTCACCAATGATAGCATAATCGACGGATTGAATAAAGGGCTGATCAATGTCAACTATCTCAAGATCATAAGTAAGCTTACGAAAGAAGAGCCTGCCCGTTTTCCTGTTAATTATATCAAGATTTATTTTGTATCGGCCCGGACCCGGGAAACAATGGTCAGTATTATTCCCATAGCTTTTTGAATTGTCACCGAAGTCCCATAAATACTGAAACCTTAATGTGTCAACCTTTATTAATCCTGTATCAGTCAGAGAAAAACAATATTGGTTTTCTTTTTGAGGATCACTGAACCAGAAAAGAAAGAGGCTGGATTTGAACTGATAAATGTCAACTGTTTTTCCCCTTACAGAAGAAAAATATCCCTGAGAGGTCGTTGCATCAGTAACAATACCAAAATCATCAAATTCCGAATTTATGGGAGCATTCAACCTCACGGGGATATACCAGCCCAAAGACCGCTGCTTAGTTACAAAGATATCTTTCCCGCCCAACCCTTCATGACCATCGGAAGAAAAAAAGAGATCCCCTGCTTCATTTATGAATGGATAGGATTCATTCCCCTTTGTATTTACTACAGGTCCAAGGTTGACCGGATCTTCCCAATAACCATTCCTTAACTGGCTGTAATAAATATCCAGACCGCCATACCCATTAGGCATATCTGAAGCAAAATATAACCTGTTGCCATCGTGCGAAAGGCACGGCATCGTAATATTAAACCAGTCCATATTAAACCTCATCTCCCGTATGTTTATCCATTTTTCCCCTCTGTATATTGCATAAAATAGTCCAAGTTTATTTCTTATTCCGGAGAGAGTAGATAATCTACCTTCAATATTAAGATTTCTGGAAAAATAAACAGTATCTCCACTCCTGGTAAAAGTAGCCGGTCCGTCATTAAGTCTGGTTCTGAGATCTTTGGAGAACAGTCCGACAGAGGTTCTATTCATTCTTCCTGTTGTGTCAATAAAAAACATTTTCACCAATCCTTTCCCCTGACTATCGTTTATTCTTTGTGCCTTATTTGAACAAAAAACGATGCCATTCTTATAAAACACAGGTGCAAACTCATCATATTTATCAGTGCTGAATGGGGCTTTTTTTACGGTGTAGGTTTCCTGCTGTCCGAGTGAAATTTGCTGGATCAACAATATTAGGAGAAGTGATACTATTAATTTCATTTAAAAAGTCTTATGTACCTGTTTATTCTACCCCCTAGCCCCCTAAAGGGGGATTGAATTCATTTTATAAGACAATTCAGAGTATAAATTTAACCCCCTTTAGGGGGATGGGGGTCAAAAAACCAAAGGATTTACCACATCCACCAGAAACCTGAACTCATACCTGAGCATGATCTCATGCGATCCGTAACTGTATCTGCCAAGTTTCCCCATGTCAAAATCGTACGTATAAGCTACTCTCAGCTGGTTGTTAATGGCAAACTGCAGTAATCCTGCCACAGACCTGTTGCTCCTGTACGATGCTCCCAGCCAGAGCCTGTCGAATAAGCTTAAATGTGCATTAATATCATATAGCAGCCGTTCTCCGGGAGAAAAAGTCACGAGAGTTGAAGGGAATAACTTTGTTTTAGGACCTACATTGAAAACATAACCTGTATTAAACAAATAATAGTACTGGCCAATATTAACTTTCAGGGCATATTTATTCCTGTCAAAATCAAACTTGTAACCGAGTAACTTTGGTATTGAAAGCCCGGCAAAATAATTACGAAATGAGTAATAAGCACCAAAACTGAAATCCGGAACAACAAAAACACGGGAATCAATCAGTAAATAATTATCCTCCTTATCAATGACTTCAAGGTCAGACCATGCTGTATTGGTTGCTATTATGCCCGCGCCGAGACCTAGGGAAAGTATTCCGTCACCCATATTGATCTTATATGAATAGCTGGAGCTTATCTGGGTTTCCTTTGTCACGCCGATTTTATCATTCACTATCACCAATCCCAGGCCAAGTTTGGCATCCAACAAAGGGGCATCAACTGCCAGGGTCATTGTTTCAGGAGCACCAGTAATCCCAACCCACTGCCTCCTGTAAAAAGCAGCAATGTTTAAGGCACCTCTGTTCCCTGAATAAGCCGGGTTGATCGTAAGAGGATTCAAGACATACTGATTCGTGACAGGAGTTAATTGTCCCGACAGACTCAAAGGGATCAGTAACCAGAAAACAACCTTAATAATCCTTTTCATTATATATTTGCAATTATTTTTCATTAGAAAAGAGCCCGCATGCCGCTGATCACTGGTTGCTGTATTTAGCCTGGCTGAGCGTGACAGCAGACTGATCAGCAAAACATGCAGGGCTCTGATTATCTTCTTATCACTATAAATCCGCTAAGCGATTTACCATTTTGTGATTTAATAACATAGAAATAAGTATCATCCGGCAAAGGATTCCCATTATAATCCAGTCCGTTCCAGTCATTATGGTAATTAGTCGATTTGTAAACCTGTGCACCACGCCTGTCAAAGACTATAAGTTCTGTTCTGCCCAGCGTCTCAATACCTCTTAACTCAAAATATTCGTTGTAAGGATCTCCGTTTGGTGTTATCAGGGTAGGGATAACCAGATCATTAACTCTGATAACAAGTAAATCACTGTCAGCCGGACAGACTCCATTGGTCACTTTCCAGAGGAATATGTTATCATCATTAATTGTCAGTCCCGAGATCGTTGTGGTAGACGAATCAGGATCAGAAAACTCTCCTGTGCCTTCAAGACGGGTCCATAACCCGGTTTCGTGGATTTTAAGATCCGCTGCAACCACTTCTGTCTCAAGTAAATATTCCAGAATCCGGTCTGGACCGGCATCTGCAACCGGCATGTCCCATACATCAACCTGTACAGTATCACTGTTCACACAACCATACTGATCTGTCAGAGTGACAATAAAGTTGGTCGGTACCAGCGGAGAAGCTTCGGTTGCAATAGTATCCGGATTAGTAACAATGTCTTCCGGCATCCAATAGAATGACCCTGTACCCAAGGCCCTGAGCTGAACTGTTCCACCCTCGCAGAGAATCGTATCGTTACCAGCTGATACATCCGGCAGAGGATGGAAGATAACCCTGATTATGTCTGTCGACTGGCATGTGCTGTTAACTTCTGTCCATGCAAAATCGTAAGTACCAACCTGATCAACTGTGACAACAGCATCCGGATGATG
>JADDYF010000079.1 GCA_015712185.1 Bacteroidales bacterium | reverse complement strand
TACCTATTTTCTGATAATAGGATGCCAGCTTGCGGCGATATGATTCATTTCCGGCTGAATGGCTGTATTCAATTACTTTAAGATCAATATTCCTGATAGCTTCGAGTGCAATATCCGGTGTTGGGATATCCGGCTGGCCAATGTTGAGGTGAAACACTTTTATTCCTTTTCGTTTGGCTTCCTCTGCATAGGGAACGAGCTTCCGTATCGGTGATGCGGGCATAGACCTGCCCTTTTCAGATATCGATGGCATTTGGCTAAAGTTTTATTGTCTGTTTTGAACAGGACAAATTTAATTAAAACAGTATACTAAAGTAATTACTGGTGATCAATTCAGGAAAATTGTTTAACCACGGATTGCACGGATTGACTCGGAAAATACACAGGTTCAAAATCCGTGTAAACCCGAGTCCTCCGTGGTGAATTTCTTGATACGTTATAAACGCCTATTGAGCCATGATGTCATTCAGTGTTATCTGAGGTAGAAAAAATAATACCTTAGCAGGCAGGAATTAATATTATAGAAAGGATGACATTTTTCAGGGTGCTTGTAGTTATCTTTTTGCTTTTCTTTCAGGAAGGCCACGCTCAGTTCACTGGTCTTAAAAAGATCAGATGGGAATATGAGAAGGTGGCTCCGGGTCTTATCTGGAAATCATCCCATACAGTTCTGAATGACACATTAAAGCAAAATATCAATTTGCTTATTGTAAACCTGAAGAAAAGAGAGATAGCCCTCAGATATGATCCGGAAGGGAATATTCCTGTCAGCAGACAGGCTGGGGCTGCCGGTGCACTGGCTGCAGTGAATGGGGGATTTTTCAATATAAAGGATGGTGGTTCGGTGACATATATCAGGACAGGAGGACACATTGCGGATGCAGACACGGCAAAAAAATGGTCGCGGAATGCTAATATGACGGGAGCTCTTCTGATAAAGACTGATAATGAGCTCCTGATTGAAAAAGCAATGCCCAATTCGTGGTATGACAGCCATAATGAATATGAAGATGTGCTTGTCACCGGACCGTTGCTTGTAAGTGATGGGGAGTTGGCTGTATTGCCTGAAACCTCATTTGTCATCACCAGGCATCCCAGGACGGCGGCAGGAATAAAGAGCAGAAAAAAAGCTGTGCTGATTACAGTCGACGGCCGTGCATCTGAAGCTGCAGGGATGACACTGACTGAGCTGGCCTGCCTGATGATGCATCTGCGGTGCCGTTCTGCTGTCAACCTTGACGGAGGAGGCTCCACAACAATGTGGATAAGCGGCAAGCCTTTCAACGGGGTGGTAAACATGCCAAGCGACAACAGAAAGTTTGATCACGAAGGTGAAAGAGCAGTATCTGATATTCTTATAATCCGGTAGGCAGGATTGATCAGTTTTTGTCCACCAGAAGCGCACAGGATAGCTTTACAATCTCCCGGCAATATTCGAAATTGCAGTTCGCAGCCACATCGTTAAGTGTGTGAATATTCGGATCAACTACATCTGAAAAGAAGAAGAGCGCCTTATATCCGTTTGTGAAAAACGGATAGCTGTCGCTCTGTTTATTGTATGTGTTGTCATTCCTGAAAGCAAGAGATGTGAATCTTGAGCAAATTATTTCAGCCTCTGCCCTGAGGCTATGGGAATTTTCATAGTCGATAATATTTACATACCATGATGCAGAATCTTCATCAGGTTCACAGGCAATCATGTCATTGTTAAGCATGAATCTGATCTTACCTGAGAATCCTTCGGGATCGGCAGCAAAATCGTGGCTGCCCCACAAGCCTAATTCTTCTGCTCCAAAGGCAATAAATACTATTGTGCTTTTAGGTCGGAAGTTCATTTTTTTCATTACCCTGGCGATCTCAAGAACAGCTGCAGTCCCGCTTGCGTTATCATTGGCTCCAGGAACAACCGCAAAAGGATCACCGGCGATGACCGCGTTGTCATAATGGCCACCGACAATACATAGAGAATCAGGATATTCAACTCCTCTGATAAATGCGTAGACATTATATTGCCACTGTTCGTAAGCAACATTACGGTAAGTTTTGCGGATCAGGAAGGAATCCGATGCCGCATTCCGGTATCCCATTAAGAGGAATCTTTTTTTAATCGCATCAGCAACTGTTTTATGATTTTCAGCAAGCGCAAAACGGGTTCCCATTGCCTGCAGCCATTTCACATCGGCTTCAAGCGAATCAGAATCGATACTTTCTGTAAGGTCCACTATAAGTTCTTCCTTTCCGGGTTTTTCTGAATCATCCTTTGTGCAATTTGTTAACAAGAGGATAATTCCCGGAAGGATCAGAAGACAAAAAAGTCTGTTAAAGATTTTCATTCTGCCCGGCATACCTGATCTGAGTGATTTTAAATTTCGTTCCTTTGAGCAGATGGTCATTTTCTGCCCGTATACGCCGAATATAAGTAATTTTTTTAATTTTGCCATTCAATTGTCCGATATCTGATCGTTGTCCTTAATGGAGCTGCCATCAAAATATGAACCCGGGAAAGCTGAGAGCAGGTGGTACAATTACTGGATGAAACACGGCTTTTTCAGAAGTATCCCGGATGACAGGGAACCATATACTGTGGTCATTCCGCCGCCGAATGTGACAGGAGTTCTGCATATGGGTCACATGCTTAACAATACTATACAGGATGTGCTGGTACGCAGGGCCAGGATGCTCGGCAGGAACGCATGCTGGGTGCCGGGCACCGATCATGCTTCAATTGCAACTGAAGCGAAGGTTGTGGCCAAGCTTAAAAGTGAAGGTATTGACAAGAGGGATATTTCGAGAGAAGAGTTCATTCAGCATGCCTGGGACTGGACAAATAAACATGGAGGTATTATCCTGGAGCAGCTTAAAAGACTGGGCGCTTCGTGCGACTGGGACCGAACCCTCTTCACGATGGATGAACAGAGGTATGATTCCGTCATTAAAGTATTTGTCGATCTTTATAACAAGGGTCTGATCTACCGTGGCGTAAGAATGGTGAACTGGGATCCGCAGGCACGCACAGCAGTATCGGATGAGGAGGTGAGTTACACAGAGGAACAGTCGAAGCTGTATTATGTAAGGTATAAAATAGTCGGCTGGCCCGATTATGTAATGGTTGCAACCACCCGTCCGGAAACCATACTTGGCGATACTGCGGTATGCGCCAATCCGAAAGATGAGAGATATAAGCACCTGACAGGCAAGAAGGTCATTGTACCGATGGCAAACAGGGAGGTGCCTTTCATATTTGATGATTATGTTGATATGGAATTCGGCACAGGCTGCCTGAAGATCACACCGGCTCACGATATCAGCGACTACGAGATAGGACAGAGGCATAACCTTCCTTCCATTGATATTTTCAATGATGACGGTACTGTCAGCTCACGGGCCGGCATGTTTGTCGGCGCTGACAGGTTCTCAGCAAAAGACATGGCAGAGAAAGAGTTGAAACGGACCGGAAATCTTGTTAAGGTTGTTCCGTACAGGAATAAAATAGGCCGTTCGGAAAGAACACGGGCCATAATCGAACCGCGACTCTCCATGCAATGGTTCCTGAAAATGGATAAAATTTCGCACCCTGCCCTTGATGCTGTGATGAAAGGGGAGGTACGTCTCTATCCATCGAAGTTCAGAAATCTTTACCGGCACTGGATGGAGAATATCCATGATTGGTGCATAAGCCGCCAGCTTTGGTGGGGTCACCGAATACCCGCCTGGTATTACAACAATAATGATTTTGTTGTAGCCGAAAGCATGGATAAAGCTCTTGAAATGGCTCAGGACCGAAGCGGGAATAAATCTCTCCGAAGGTCCGACCTCCGTCAGGATGAAGATGTGCTGGACACCTGGTTCTCTTCGTGGCTCTGGCCATTAACCTCCTTTAACGGCATTCTTGATCCGGACAACGATGAACTGAAGTATTATTACCCGACCAACGACCTTATTACAGCGCCCGAGATATTATTTTTCTGGGTAGCACGGATGATCATTGCCGGGTATGAATACGCCGGGAAGAAGCCATTTAATAATGTATACCTTACAGGGCTGGTCCGCGACCAGCAGCGAAGAAAAATGTCAAAATCGCTTGGCAATTCCCCCGAACCGCTGGAACTTATTGACAGGTATGGAGCTGACGGGGTGAGGATTGGTATGCTTTTATGTTCACCTGCAGGCAACGACCTGCTGTATGACGACACCCTCCCGGAGCAGGGGCGAAACTTTGCGAACAAAATATGGAATGCTTTCCGTCTTATCAAAAGCTGGAAAGTTGATGCCACTATTGCTCAGCCCGGATCATCAGAGGTTGCTGCAAGGTGGATAAACGAAGTGATCAAAAAATCAGTAATCAGCATTGATTCAAATTTCAGAAAATTCAGGATCTCAGAAGCCCTGATGGCTATATATAAGCTTTTCTGGGATGAATTTTCGGGGTGGTATCTCGAGATAATAAAGCCCGTTTATAAAATGCCGGTGGATAAGGTCACTTATGAAACTACTTTGTCGGTTTTTGACAAGCTGCTGAGGCTGATCCATCCGTTTATGCCATTCATTACAGAGGAGATATGGCAGCTTCTTTATGAAAGGAAAGACGGCGAGAGCCTGATGATTAGCAGGATGCCCGAAGCAAAAAAGTACAACAGGGACCTGACAGGCAGATTTGAAATGGTAAAGGAAACTATAAGTGCTATCCGGACTATAAGGAAGGAAAGAAACATTGGAAACAAGGAACATCTGGTGCTTCGCATCCGCACAGCCAGTGACAAATATGACCAGGAATTGCTTCCCGTTATAATCAAAATGTGCAATTTATCGGAGGTGAACTTTGTTGACAGGAAGCAGGAAGGCTCCGCTTCCTTTATGATCGGGACAACGGAGTTTTTTATACCGCTTGGCGACAAACTGAATGTTGAGGAGGAGATTGTCAGGATCGAGGCGGACCTTAATTACTACAGAGGTTTTCTCGGATCAATTATGAAAAAGCTCGGCAATGAACGGTTTGTGCAGAATGCACCAGCAAATGTCATCGACCTCGAAAGAAAGAAGAAAAACGACGCTGAGCTGAAGATAAAATCCCTTGAAGAAAGGCTTTTGGGACTAAAAAAGCTCTAAGCAGAATACCGACCGGCTGTGGCGACGCTCCTGATGCTTCGGTCAGGATCTCAATACGGTCGGGATATCAGTTTCACTTAGACAGGATTCCACGATTGAACGATTGCAAGATCGCAAGATTATTAAGGCATCAGCCTGCTTACCAGGTAATTCTCATCAACAGGAACCAGCCTCCATCCGTTTTTAAGGATAAGATGCCATCCCTCTCCGGTAATGCGGTTTTTTTCCTCATTTATTCCCTTAGCCGTTATCCGCAGGATCTTCATATTGTTGGAAATGAGGCAGCCGCCCCTGTCGACCGTTAGTTTTCCCCAGTTATCCGATACCCTGATGGTACGGTAGAGCGTACCCAGGGTGTCAAGCGAGCGAATATCCTCCGGCTCAAAGTCAAAATACGGACTTTCAAGCTCAAGAAAGACCACCGGCTTTTCAGTGAAATCGCCCACCTCTTTCTGTATCCTTCCCTTGATATCCAGGTCACGCTTCTCTTCCTCTTTATAAATGGTTTCGATCCCGTAATTGACAGCAAGGCTGCCGGCAACATCCCTGCAAATGACAGGCAGCTGTATGTTGTAAAGTTCTTTAACAAGGTTACCCAGATCGGTATTTTCGGACCTGATAGTTGAAAAGTCATAACCCTTCTGATATAGCAGCGTTGCATATAATGCACCGTGAATAAATCCGTAGGACCTGGCGTATGACTGTAGTGAATAGACTCTTTCGAGATTTTCAAATAACCTTCTTTTATAGTCTTCGGGTGTGCTGGTGCACAAAAGTATATATGTAAAGGTAGCGAGACCTTCGGAATTTTCGAACCTGGTTTCGTCATCTGCAAATTTCTGATAAAGCTCCCTGTTCGATCCCCTGAAGATAAGCGCATCTCTTATTGCCACCTGCTGCTCCTCACCAGCAGAATTAATCGCTTTCCGCAGGGCTTTCCATTCAAGTTTTATCCATAACCTCGCGTTCTTTTCATCCATATTCATTGTATTGTAAGCGGAGGTTGTATACCCTATTGTCTCCTGGTAACGATGAAAGAGACTGTGTATGGCACGTGAAACAATCCTGTACTCGTCTTCCTCGCCCGGCAGCGGAGACAAAGCAAACAGGGTCCCCCCGAAAGTAATTGCAATATTGTTTATTATGAGCTCCCTTGGATAAAAGCCGGTATAAATACCTTCCTTTTCCTTGAGTATGCCACTATCATCAGGCTGGCTTGCTGTTATTTTTCTCGTGGATCTGTCGACAAACATTATCGGACCGTGAAGATTTTTGCCCCATAACCTTCCATTGTCTTTATTGCAGATATCTTCAATCTTTTTAAAATACATTTTAGCTTTTTCAGGGTTGAAGTAGGACTCTTCAACCTCTTGCCTGCAGCCAATCAGCAAAAGGAGAACAGATATTATTATCAGTCTTGTCATTCCCGTGAATTTGGTGCCTAAAAATAATGAAACATCGATTTCCTGCAAAACAATTTTCCGGTAATCGCAAAAGAAGGAAGGAGGAAGTGCAGAAGCGGAAGCAGGAATGCCGTATCATGAGCCTTTTGCCTGGAGCCGGCTGCCTGAGGTAGGAAGCCATACACCCGGTACCCTGGATCAAACTGCCTCATCATTATAGCTGATGTTCCTGTTCTTTATCACATCCTCATCCCTGGCTGCTTTGATGCTGACGTTAAGTTCAAATCCGATCAGAAGGGCTATTGAATTCAGATAGAGCCAGATAAGTATTACCATCAGGGTACCTATCCAGCCGTAAAGCTGATTGTAATGTCCGAAGTTATTTACATAAGCCGAGAAACCCAGGGATGTAAGTATGAACAGAAGGGTAGCAAGTGTTGATCCGGGCGACACAAATCTGAAATCAGTTCTTTTTGCAGGAGCAAGGTAATACAGGAATGATATTGCCAGGAAGAGCAGCAGCACAACCACAATCCATTTCAGTAAGACAAGTATGAATATTACAAGTCTTCTTTCAAGTATATTCAGGTCAACCAGGCTGTTAACCGCCATTTTCCCGAATATGACGAGGAAACCTGCCACAGCGATCATAAAGACTACAATGAGGAGCAGGACTATTGATATCTTTCTCTGGTGGACCCACGATCGGGATTTGAAAGAGTGTGCGGAAACGACAAAAGCGTGTATTATGGCATGAATTCCGTTTGTGGAAAAGAAGAGAGTTGCAAGGAACATAAACAGCAGCAGTCCTCCGCTTTTATTTGTAACAATGTCGACTATAGTTGTTTCCATAAAGTTGAAAGCATTAGCCGGAATGATGCTTTCGAAGAGCTTGAGAAGTTCTTCCTGGAAATTCGGAATGGGGATAAACGGGATAAGTGTGAAAAGAAATATTGAAGCAGGAAGAAGTGCCATCAGGAGGTTGAACGCTATTGATGAAGCTCTTGTCACAAGGACTCCTTTCTGGAAACCTTTTATGACGAATCTTATAACCTGGCTTATAGGAATTCCGTCAAAGCCGGGAAGAACAAGATTCTTCATTTTTTCCCTGGTCCTGAATTCCGGAATTCTCTTTATAAATTGCATAAACTATATAGCTTTTAAGCTCATATCCAGGCTTTTAATATGATGTGTAAGTGCACCGACCGAGATAAAATCAACGCCGCATTCTGCATATGCCCTTACTGTGTCGAGTGTAATGCCGCCTGATGATTCTATCTCATATCGCCCTGCAATCATTTTGACAGCTGTTTTGGTTTCCTCGACGTTAAAATTATCCAGCATGATCCTGTGTACACCGCCAATGGCAATTATCTTTTTAACATCTTCAAGATTACGGGCTTCAATTACAATTCTCAGGCTTCTGCTGTTCTTTCTCAGGTAATCCTTTGTGAGTTTTATTGCATTCTCTATTCCGCCTGCATAAACTATATGATTATCTTTAAGCAGTATCATATCGAACAATCCCATCCTGTGGTTAAATCCTCCGCCAATTCTTACCGCCTCTTTTTCAAGAAATCTTAAACCAGGTGTTGTCTTGCGGGTATCTAAAATTTTAGCTTTTAATCCTCTGATACGGCTGGTATAATTATAGGTAGTTGTTGCTATACCGCTCATTCTCTGCATGATATTAAGGACCAGGCGTTCGGATTTAAGTATAGATTGCTGTCTCCCGGAGACAAAGAATGCAATATCACCCGGAGCTATCTTTGCTCCATCTTTTAATAATATTTCACAGGAGAGGTCCTTATCTATTAATGAAAAAGCTTCCAGGGCTACACTGACACCGGCCAGGAGCCCCTCCTCCTTGATCAGCAGTTTAGCTTTTCCTGTTGCTTCCCACGGAATACATGCAAGCGATGAATGGTCCCCATCACCAAGATCCTCACCGATACCTCTTAGGATAAATTCCCTGAGAATCCTATTTTCCATTGTCAGATTGTATCCGTATCTGATGAATCAGTAATTCCTGGCCGACTTTTTTCAGTAGGTAATAGACTCTGAAATCGCCTTTCTCGGTTTTCAGGTTACCTATCGCATATTGTGCCTCGTTGGTAGCACCCTGATGACGGATAACAAAATCCTTCGTATGATAAATGTTGAAAAAATCTCTCAGAATAGTTTCAGCGACATTTTTTTTATAAAAATCCTCTTTATCGAGAAGGAGAAGCTCAACAGTAGAATTCATATACTTCGCCAGTTCTGCTGCATTGCCGGCTTTAATCGCGATAGCTATTCCTCCCGGGATTTTAACTTGCTCCTGAGCCTGTGCAGAGATGCCGTACATTGCAAACACAACCACAGAAACAATGCTAATGAGTTTCATGAGATCAGATTTTAATTTTTTGCCGACTTTTAAAATCACAACAACACAAATTTAACTAATTTCATTGACGAAAACCAGTAATGCCCTGCCAATATAATATAATTGCAACTGGTTGTTAATAATTATACTTTTGTAAAATGCCAGTCTATATTACCGGGCAAATTTCTTATACACAAAAGTCGCGCCAATAATTATGAAGATTGTCCTTTTGCAGACAGGTAAAACAACAGAGAGGTATATTGCGGAAGGAATGGAAATATTTTCAGCCCGTATTAAGAAATACACAAGGTTTGAAATTCTTACTGTACCCGACGTAAAAAACTCGCGCAGCATGACTGTTTTTGAACAGAAGGATAAAGAGGGAAAGAAGATCCTCCGGTCAGTTACTAAGGATGATTATCTGGTGCTGCTTGATGAACGTGGGAAAGAATTCAGGACTTTTGAATTAGCAGAATGGCTTGAAAAACGTCTGATGCTTCCCGGGAAACGGATTGTCTTTATCATCGGAGGTCCATGGGGTTTTTCAGAAGAGGTCTGTTCATCCGCCGACTTCCGGTTGTCACTTTCAAGAATGACATTTCCGCATCAGATGGTACGATTATTGTTCCTCGAGCAGCTTTACAGGGCTTTTACTATAATAAAAGGTGAGCCGTATCATCATGAATAAACCGTAGAATGCAGATATGAACGAAAAACGTTACAGGTTGGTTCTAGTAATCTTCACCATTGTCGTGGCATTTCTGGCGGTGGCTTCTGAATCGTTGTATTTCAGCGATTTTGAATACCGGTTCATGACAGGGCGATTCAACAGGATTATTGCCGAGAAAGAAAAGGTCATGGATGAATGTCTCGATGGATTAAGTCTTGTTCTTGCCAGGGGCGAACCACACGGATCTGCCACGGAAATAAGAGTTTTTTCACTTGCCGATCAGCATAATATAACAATCCTTGAATATATCGATAACAAGCTTTTCTACTGGTCGGATAATGATTTCGATGTAAGTCTGAACCTGGATGACTCATTTTATACAAAGCCAATCGTATTTCTTCAGAACGGATGGTTTCTTCCGGCAACGGTTAAGGCAGGTAACGAAACGATAGTCGGGTTGCTCAGGGTGCGCACCGATTATGGATTTGAAAACGATATCATAAAAAACGGATTTGAAAAGGATTATAAAAT
>JADDYF010000075.1 GCA_015712185.1 Bacteroidales bacterium | reverse complement strand
TTTTTATACCTATTTAATGGTCAGATAGAACAGCTAAGATAAGCACTATTCATCCCTGTTATTTCTTTAGTAATGTAGTAATTTCAATTGTTCATTGTTTCTTGTGCTGTAGTTAAACAACTGAAGTAAAGAATAGTTCGAAAAAAGGATTAATGAATTAACTCATTATCTCAATTGGATGGCTGTCAGGATATTTCAATCAAAAGATCAAAACAACATTATTGCCCTCTTTCTTGCTTATTTTCAGCGTTCCACCTTTATCTAGAGCAGTCCATATCCAGCCAGTGTCTCCCTTTTTACCAAACTCAGAAATGGTAATATCATTCACAGCCACCTTATCAGGTTTTTCTTTAAGCCGGAAAACTTCTGTTGATACATTATCATAAGTTTTATATTCAATTGAACCGCGGCTATAATCAATTGAAGTTACAACGGAAGTTGTTCCAAGCAGATGGTTTTCGTCAGCAGGTCCCAGTCCCGGCATAACTGCCATTGCCCTCAGATAATGACGTACATAATCTCCGTAACCGTCGGTGAGCCAGACATCATCGCGTATATACCTGTTACGACCGTCCGCGGCAACAGTATATGTCGCCCAGTTCAGTGTCCTGATGGCATTTGTTGAATAAACCGTATCCCCGGTCAGTTCCGCATACAAAAGTTCTGCAGAAGCTTGTCTCGATGAATGACTGTTTCCGGGTACCCGGTATACAGTTTGCTCATTCATCACAGTCACCCTGTATTTTTCATATTCATGATTCCCGAGTTCGGCATAGGTCCAGTCGAAAATTCCTTTTACATCAGATTTCCAGTCAGGGAAGAGATGCCTGTGCTGCATTATGAACCCTGCGAAGCTTATGGCATTTGTCTGAGTGTCGCTCCACCCGGGAATATCTTCGAAAAAAGGTCCCCATTTATTTGTCCTGAGAGGATATGTCTTCAACCATTCCAGTATTATATTGTATGCCCGTTCATATCTGTTCTTTTCAGGTGCATCAAGTTTAATCAGCTCCTCAAACATCATAAGGGTGCCTGTCCAGTTGGTTGTATAAAGAGCGGGACTTATTTTTCTTCCCGAATCCCGGTTATCAAAAAGAGAACCAGTCTCACCGGTCTTCGCATTGACCCTGAAAGGAAGGGGTGAGCTTAAACTATCCCCTTCCCTGACGTGGCCGGCAAGTGTGGATGCCATACTGGTTGCTGCCTCAAGATATCTCCTCTCTCCGGTGATCTTATATAGATTAATCAGCTCATAACCAAAGGTTCCGGCTTTATCAGGCTGTGTAATATCTTTCCCGTTACGCATGTCACCGTCGTACCTGCCGGAATGAACTTCTGTATTGTACGGGTACGGGATATGTGGCCACTTGTCTTCAGTACGTGAAAGTGATCTTTCAAGATAGGTATCTGCCATATAACACATATTTTCAATTATTTCCTGGCACCCGGTATAAGCATACAGCA
Source organism: Bacteroidales bacterium (assembly GCA_015712185.1). Taxonomy (GTDB): domain Bacteria; phylum Bacteroidota; class Bacteroidia; order Bacteroidales; family VadinHA17; genus LD21. The sequence goes on along the minus strand of JADDYF010000075.1, from coordinate 9,156 downwards.
ACGTCCAGGAAGATAATGCCATGTTTATCTGGTCACCGCCCAGTCCCCTCATATCATGTTCCGGTCTCCACACCTGGTGATTCATAAAATACTTAAGCCCGTTCGAGTCTGTCTCTATATTCTTCCAGAAGTGCCACACTAGCATCAGGCATGTATCGTATGACCTGCCCTTGTCTGATGAAAACCACGGGAGTATTGATCCGTCAGCTTTGTTTATCCTTACCGGGTGATATTGTATTGTATCACTGACGAGGATTGTATCTGCAATGTTTGTAGTTTCAGCAGGCTTATAATTACAGGAGAAGTGAGACAAAAGAATTACAGCGAGGGACGAACAAATCAGATTTTTCATAGTAAATTGCTGAGCGGTTAAACAAAATGAAGATTAGTCGTTAATTTATTAACAATTTCATTAATGACCAACTCCCTTAATCCACTTTCAGAATGACAACCCTGCATCAGTCTGTTTCGTCAATTCACCCCGATAAAATAATGTTTGGCGGATCAGCTTATAAGAGCTCCCCGGTAATGGTTATGGCAGGTTCGTTGCATGCCCGGTATGAGAAAGGAACTCTAAGATATATTTCGTCGGGGAAAACTGAGCTCATACGCATGATCTATTCAGCCTTGCGTGACAGGAACTGGGTGACAATTCATCCAACCATTTCAGATGAGAAGATTGAGAAAACGGAAAATTCTTTCAGGATTACTCTAAGATGTAACTATTCTTCAGGGGAGATAAATTTCATCGCAAACTATACTATTGAAGGTAATCAGGAAAATGCTATTGTTTTCACGATGGAAGGGGAAGCTCTGTCGGATTTCGAAAAAAACCGGATAGGATTCTGCGTGTTACACCCTGTTGAGGGTAACGAGGGGAAGAACTGTGTAGTCGAACATACTGATGGTTCGTCCGTACAATCATTTTTTCCGGAAGAGATAAGCCCCAATCAGGTTTTCAGGGATATTAAATCTATGAAATGGATGTGTGACGGTCTGAACTGCACGCTAACCTTTGATGGTGACGTCTTTGAAACCGAAGACCAGAGAAACTGGACAGACACATCATTTAAAACTTACTCTACACCTCTTTCAATACCTTACCCTGTTAAAATTGAAAAAGGAACGAGGATATTCCAAAAGATTACGCTGACGGTTGCGGGAAGTCATAGCGGCAAATCTGAACATGATGAAAAAATAATCATTAAGCTCTTTCCTGAAGAAACCTTAAGGCTTCCCTCAATAGGGATCTGCCAGTCGAGCCGATCCAATCCTCTGAACAGCAGTGAGATAAAATTACTGCGGGCATTGAAATTCGACCACTTCAGGGTCGATCTGCATCTTTTTGAAAACAACTGGATTGAAAAGGCAGAACAGGCAGACCGGGAATCTACTGACCTTGGATTTCCTGTTGAGTTTGCCCTTTTTGTTGATGACAATGCAATGGCTCAGGTCACAAAATTCATAAAGTGGCATTCTGAAAAGAAACCTCTGGGTTCAACCATCATTTTATACCACAAATCTCAGCCGTCAACACCCGATCTCCTTGCACGTACTATCATTCCAACTCTGAGGGAGGCTGATCCTGACATTGATTTAGTAACAGGTACCAATGCAAACTTCGCACAGCTTAACAGGAACAGACCCGGGGATACCGGTAACGATTACATATGCTATTCAATTCATCCACAGGAGCATGCCTCTGACAATACAACCCTGGTTGAAAACCTCAAAGCACAGGAGTACTCCGTAATTACCGCCCGCAGGATTGCAGAAAAGAAAGGTATTATGATCACTCCGGTCACATTACAGAGAAGGTTCAACGCCAGCAACACGCTGTATGAGCTTACATGGTCAGGAACGGGTGTACCGCCACAGGTCGATAGCCGTGTTATGTCACTGTTCGGGGCCTGCTGGACCGTCGGAAGCCTCAAATACCTCTGTACATCGGGAGCTGACTCTATTACATATTACGAGACGGTCGGAGAGAGAGGTATTATCCAGGGTGATTATCCCTCGAGGTGGCCTTCAGAATTCCCTGCCCCGGAAGGAATGATATTCCCGGTTTACCATGTATTCAAATTTCTGTTGGGCAACAAGGATCTCGGTGTTGTTAAAAGTATAAGTTCAAAACCTCTTATCACCGAATGCCTGGCACTCACTGATGGTCGGAAGGCCAGGGTTATGCTGGTCAACTTTTCAGATTCAGCCCAGCCGGTAAGTATTGACTGTTGCTCGGGATTATTCAGGATCAGGCCTCTCTGCAGAAGCAATTTTGCAGATGCTGCTTCAAATCACCGGTGGACAGGGAAGCAGCAGGAGAAGGTTATTAGGTCGCATGATATCTTCACACTCGAACCTTATTCGGTTAACTTCATTGAAGGGTGGCTACGACACTGATTTTTCACTTAAAATAACTAATTTTATTTTCAACTAACCTGTCAATTCATGGTACTTGTTCAGAATTATGCACTTGCTGTTTTTCTGTGTGCAATTGCGATGATATGCTGGGGTTCGTGGCAGAACACACGCAACATCATTGGCCTGCAATGGCGTTTTGAGCTGTTTTATTGGGATTACTCTATCGGTATTCTGCTGTTTGCGTTACTGATGGCATTTACCTTCGGCAGCTTTGGCAATCAGGGTCGCAGTTTTCTGCCCGATATTGCTCAGGCAGACCCTATGAATATTCTCTCATCTGCTTTTGGCGGATTTATCTGGAATATAGGAACACTTCTCCTTGTTGCTTCCATATCGATTGCAGGGATGTCGGTAGCTTTTCCGATAGGAGGAGGTTTAGGCTGGGTACTGGGTATTTTTATCAATTATTTAGGAAAACCAGAAGGAAATCCTGCCCTGCTGTTCACCGGAACCGGTGTAATTATTCTTGCAATACTGATCAGTATGCAATCGTACAGGAAGCTTGCAGATCAGCAAAAAAAGCCATCCTTTAAAGGTATTGCCCTCGCTTTTATGGCCGGTCTCTGCATCGCATTCTTTTACAGGTTTGTTGCATCATCACTCGCCACCGATTTTTCTCCTGCTGATGACGGGAAAATCAGTTCATATACAGCAGTCGTCTTCTTCTCTGTCGGTGCCATGATAAGTACCGCTATCATTAATCCTTTCTTCATGGCAAAACCTGTAGAGGGTGAACCGGTCAAGATGTCACAATGGTATGGCGGATCTGCGCGAACGCACCTGCTGGGGATGCTTGGAGGCGCTATCTGGTGCATCGGAAATTCTGTGAGCTTTATGTCTGTTGGCGCAGCGAGTCCGGCCATCTCTTATGGTCTGAGTAATGCCGCACCGGTTGTGGCAGCTCTTTGGGGCATATTTGTCTGGAAAGAATTCAGAGGTGCTCCAAAAGGTACAAACCTGCTCCTCACGCTTATGTTCGTATTTTACATCATCGGCTTGATACTGATAGTGTATTCCAGATTTACATGATATGAAAAAGTTAGCTGTTCTGATTCACGTCTTTGTCAATTTCTGCCTGATTTCTCTCTGTCAGGAGATTCCCTGGAATGGTCCTTCTGCTGACCTTACAAATGGCAGGCTTAAAATTTCAGAAAATAACAGGTTCGTTATCCATGAAAACGGCACTCCTTTCTTCTATCTTGGAGATACAGGATGGGAGTTATTTCACCGGTTAAATAAGGAAGAGACCATGAAATACCTTGAGAACAGACGTGCGAAAGGCTTTACGGTCATCCAGGCAGTCATTCTTGCTGAACTGGACGGGCTGAATACTCCCAATGCTGAAGGGAACAAACCCCTGTTCAATAACGATCCCCTGACACCCAATGAAGCTTATTTTGCACATGTCGACTGGGTAATAAGGCAAGCCGCGGAAAAAGGCATTTTCATCGGATTGCTGCCAACATGGGGGGATAAAGTTGATAAGAGGTGGGGGACCGGACCTGTAATCTTCAACAGTGAGAATGCATTCAAATACGGGCAGTGGCTGGGAAACAGGTACAGCAGTTTTCCCAACATAATCTGGATCAACGGGGGTGACCGTGATGGTGGTGGTGAAAACACCCCTGTATGGAATGCAATTGGTACAGGAATAAAATCGGTTGATAAAAACCATCTGATGACGTTCCATCCCTGGGGAGAACGGAGCTCTTCGGAATGGTTCCATAAGAGTCCCTGGCTCGATTTCAATATGTGTCAGACGGGGCACGGTCAGCGGAGTTATGCCATATATAAAAGGATTATTGTCCGCGATTACAATCTCACTCCTGTCAAACCATGCTTTGACGGAGAACCAAGGTACGAAGATCATCCTGTCGGCTGGGATCCCGAGGTGTTGGGCTGGTTCAACGATGCCGATGTAAGACAGGCGCTTTACTGGAACCTGTTCAGCGGAGCATTCGGACACACATATGGCTGCCATCCTGTCTGGCAGATGAGAACGCCTGCGAGAGACCCTGTTGGACTTGCCAGGAACAACTGGTACCACGTGCTCGATCTTCCGGGAGCATTCGATCTTATACATGCGAGAAGACTGCTGGAATCAAGACCATTCCTCTCCAGAGTTCCAGATCAGACTCTTATAGTTCCTGCATACTATCCCGAAACTGATTTTATTGTTGCTACACGCGGGGAAGGGTATGCATTTGTTTATTTCCCCACAGGATGGAGTGCAGATATAATTCTGAATAAGGTAAATGCCGAAACGATTGCAGCTTACTGGTTCGATCCGCGCAAGGGAGAGTCGGAACTTATCGGTACATTCCCGGGGAAAGGAATAAGGAAATTCACACCTCCTTCAAATGGAAGAGGCAATGACTGGATACTTGTTCTTGACGATGCATCGAAAGGCTTTAAATCACCGGGAACATAACCTGAATACCTGATGAAACCCGGAATCAGTTCATACACTTACGCCTGGGCAGTCGGGGTACCCGGTTCAACACCTCCACGACCGTTGTCTGCCAGGGATCTTATTGATATTGCGGAATTATACAGACTGAGTGTTGTACAGATTGCAGATAACCTTCCGCTCGAGAATCTCCCGCCAGGCGAACTTGATGAGCTTTTTGAATATGCCGGCAGCAAAGGAATCTCGATCGAAATGGGCGGAAGAGGGCTGACTGCGGAACATACAATGAAATGTCTTCATGCTGCTGAGCGCCTTAAATCACCAATCCTTAGGATGGTGATAGACTCACACGGATTTGAACCAGGTCTTCAGACAATTATTTCTTTATTGAAGGACCTCGTTCCTGAGCTTAAATCCAGAAGGATAAAGCTGGCTGTAGAGAATCACGATCGCCTTAAAGCAAGGGATTTCGAGAAGATCATCCAGTCGGTTGGTTCAGAATGGGCAGGTATTTGCCTCGATTCGGTGAATTCCATGGGTGCCGGAGAGGGCTTTGAAACAGTATCTGAGATACTGCTCCCATATACAATAAACCTGCACATAAAAGACTTTACAATTTTCAGGGTATCGCATAAAATGGGACTTGTCATTGAAGGCAGACCTGCGGGGCAGGGATTTCTTAATATCCCTGAACTGGCAGAGAAAGCTGAAAGTTCCGGATTATGTAACAGCGCTGTACTTGAGCTATGGACACCACCGGAACCTTCTCTGGAAGATACTATTGCGAAAGAATCTGCCTGGGCTGCAGAGAGTATTAATTACCTTAAACGTGTTCTTCAAAAGATTAAAAAATGAAAAAGATTTTACCACTCATTTTTTTTGTGGTCGCCGGAGCCGGAGTAACTTCTCAGCCGATATCTCTTCATCCTGACAATCAACATTACTTTCTCTTCAGGGGAAAACCCTTTGTCATAGTTTCATCGGGTGAACACTACGGCGCTGTATTAAACCCCGATATTGACTATATAAAATACCTTAATACTCTTCAGAAAGACGGAATGACTTATACGCGGATCTTTTCAGGTACATATTTTGAGAGAGCCGGCAGTTTCGGAATTGAGAGAAACACACTGGCACCTGCTCCCGGAAAGGCGTTGCTGCCGTGGAAAAGAAGCAATGAACCCGGAGCTGTATGCGGAGGTAATAAGTTTGATCTTGATCAGTGGGATACAGATTATTTCTCACGATTACGGTCATTTGTATCTGAAGCATCAAAACGCGGAATAATAGTCGAGATCTCATTGTTCTCCTCCATCTACAGTTACTGGGATATACAGGTGTGGAATCCGAAAAACAACATCAATATAAAGGAAGAAATCAGCAAACAGGAAGTCCAGACACTTAATAACGGTCCGGTTCTAAAATACCAGGAGAGCGTCGTCAGGAAGATCATAAAAGAGTTGAACGAATATGACAACATTATTTATGAGATACAGAATGAGCCATGGGCAGATCACGGTGTGATGGCAGAACAGAAAAGTGAGTATTTTAACCGGATGGATTTCAGGGAAGAGGGTGCTGAATGGCGTAACAGGGTTGAAGTTGCTGACAATGCATCGCTGGAATGGCAGAAAAGAATTGCCTTTTACATCACTGACGAGGAGAGCCTCCTTAAAAACAAGCACCTTATAGCTCAGAACTATTGCAACTTCTATTATTCACTCCCCGATGTGGATCATTCGGTGTCCATTCTCAATTTTCACTATAATTACCCGGTCGTTGTAGAACAGAATTATGCTTATAACAGGGTAATCGGATTCGATGAATCGGGTTTTGCCGGCGATAAAGATGTCACATACAGAAAGCAGGCATGGAGCTTTATGGTTGCAGGCGGAGGATTGTTCAATAACCTGGATTATTCATTCGCCGTGGGATTTGAAGACGGTACTGCAGTCAATAAGGCTCCCGGAGGAGGAAGCTCCGCTTTGCGGGCGCAGCTTAAAATTCTCTCTGATTTCCTGAACTCATTTCATATCATAAAGATGAAACCCGATTACGGGGTCATTGTGCAGGCTCCAGGGGCAACCGCAAGAGCGCTTGCGGAGAAAGGAAAACAATACGCCATTTATATTAAGAACGGGACTTCATGCGACCTCAGGGTAGACCTCCCCAGGGGCAGATATTCTGCAGAATGGATAAGCACTTTAAACGGTGATATTGCAAAAACTGAAAGAATCAGAACAAAAGGCGGGCAGCTGGTACTGACAAGCCCTGCATATAGAGAAGACATTGCATTAAAGATTATCAGACTTTAAAAGCCACCAAATATGAAGAAACTGAAATTTGCAGTTCTTGGCTGCGGCTTCTGGTCAAAATTTCAGATCGGCGCCTGGAGTGAGCTTGAGGGGGTCAAACTGACTGCGGTCTATAACCGTACAAGGTCGAAAGCCGAAAAGATCGCGGAAAATTATAACATACCGTGTGTTTATGATAATGCCGGTGACCTTCTGAGAAATGAGAAACCCGATTTCATTGACATAATTACAGATGTTGATACACATTCTTTGTTTGTGGAGATGGCAGTAAACCACGGGATTAAGTTCATCATCTGCCAGAAACCGATGGCGCCTGACTTCGAAACTGCAAAAAGGATGGTAAGAATCTGTAATGAAGCGGGTACCAGGTTATATATTCACGAGAACTATCGCTGGCAGGCTCCTGTAAGGAGATTTAAGCAGATAATCGACTCCGGAGTAATTGGAAAACCTTTTAAAGCAAGAGTTTCATTTCTATCAGGATTTCCTGTTTTTGATAACCAGCCATTCCTGAAGGAGCTTGACCATTTCATCCTTACCGATATGGGATCTCATGTGCTGGATGTTATCAGATTCCTGTTCGGTGAATGTGAGGAGGTCTGGTGCCAGACAAAAGCCGTTAACAGGGGAATCAAAGGGGAAGATCTTGCTGTCGCCATGATGAAGATGCAAACCGGGATGCCAGTCTTTACGGAGCTTTCTTATGCCTCGGTTGTAGAACACGATTCGTTTTCTACTCTCCATATTCTGGTCGAAGGCGTTGACGGATCAGTATTCCTTGGGCCAAAATTTGAGATCCGTACAACGACCAGGCAGAGCACAATATCGGAGATTGTTAAGTTTCCATCTTATCCGTGGGCAGATCCCGATTATATTGTAAACCATGAAAGCGGGATCCATATCAACAGAAATATCCTTGAGGATATGCTTGGGAAAGGGAAGGCGGAGAACACAGGGGAGGATAATCTTGAAACTGTCAGGCTGATCTGGGCATGCTATAGGTCGGCTGAGACCGGGGAAAAAATAAGAATAAAAGAGTTCGTTTAATTTTCTGAAGGAATACCACAATGAAAGTAACATTAGTCGGAGCAGGAGGTAAAATGGGACTGCGATTGACCCATAACCTGAAGAATTCAAAATACAATGTTTCATATCTTGAAGTTAATCCTGTCGGGATAGTGAAACTGAAGGAGAAAGGTGTTACAGTTACAGAACCGGAACTCTGTCTGCCCGTGTCGGATGTGGTTATCCTTGCTGTTCCTGATGTCGCACTGGGCAGGATTTCTGAAGAGGTTATTCCCCGGATGAAATCAGGCGCTCTGGTTATTACACTCGATCCGGCTGCAGCGCTGGCAGGGAAATTGTATAACCGGCAGGACACTGCCTATTTCATAACCCATCCATGCCACCCTTCAATCTTTAACCGGGAGCCCGATATTGAAAATATGAAAGATCATTTTGGCGGAGTTTCGGCAAAACAGGCTATTGTCTGTGCTCTTATGAAAGGGACGGAAAAAGACTATAATATGGGAGAAAAGCTTGCATGTACATTCTACTCTCCGGTTTCCAGGCCTCACAGAATAACCGCCGAACAGATGGGACTACTCGAGCCTGCTCTGGTTGAGACACTATCCTCAACATGTATATATGTCATCAGGCAGGGACTTGATGAGGTAATAAAAAGAGGGGTACCCGCCGAAGCAGCTCGCGATTTCCTCCTCGGTCATCTACATATACAGATGGCTGTTTTATTCAATGAACTGCCGGGAGCAGTATTCTCTGATGCGGCAAACAAAGCGCTCCAGAGAGGACTGAAAGAATTTATTAAAGAGGACTGGCGGAAGGTTTTTGAACCGGAAAATGTAATGGACCAGATAAGATCGATCACATAAAAAACGTGTTATAAAGGCGCAATTATGGTTTATAACGCATCTGTTCTACTTAAACCCCCTTTCCCGTCCCGATTGCGGGAGGCTTTGCGCTCCTTCCCCTTGGGGAATGAGGTGCCAT
>JADDYF010000033.1 GCA_015712185.1 Bacteroidales bacterium | reverse complement strand
GGCCTTCTGAAACGTAAGAAAGAGGAAATTGAAAATATCAGCGGCAGCTTCAGGTTCACAATCAGCGAGGTGACACGGTTCTATGCTGCAGAAGTTGGACCTGACCTCTTCAGGAGGATCTATGGTGAGGGTGTTGTTAACAATGAAGAGGAATTCATGAAGAAGGTTGAAGAAGAGATTACTGCAGGCCTCAGGCGGGAAAGCGAATTCAAGATAATGCAGGATCTCAAAAAGCTTGCTATCGAAAAAACAAACTTCAATCTTCCCGACGAGTTTCTCAAGAGATGGCTGCTCAGGATTAATGAGAAAGCAACACAGGAGCAGATCGAAAAAGAATTTGATACCTTCAGGCATGATCTTAAATGGCAGCTCATAAAGAACAAGGTGGCAAAAGACAATGGAATAAAGGTAACCGGGGAGGAGCTGCAAAAAGAGGCTGAAAATGTCACAAGATACCAGTTTCAGCAGTATGGATTATACTATGCAACGGATGAACAGATAACAAATTATGCAAAGGAGACCCTCAAAAGGGAGGATGATGCCAAAAGAATTGCCGATAAAATACTTGAGGATAAGGTGATCGGAATCTTAAGAGAGCTTGTTAAAGTAGAAAACAAAAATGTAACCGCTGAGGAATTTAATAAGCTTTTTGAATAGCAATCAATGCATTCCGCGAATTTATTTTAAATTTTGTATCTTTGTTGACTAATCTCAAGACCACCGACATGAGCAATATAGATGATTTCAGGAAATATGTTAAAAGCCGGGGAATAAGCAGTCTGACCCTGCACAAATATTCTTCCATATGGGGAAGCTATATATCCCCGACAATTATTGAGGAGAGACAATTAAATGTTGCCTCAATGGATGTCTTTTCACGTCTGATGATGGACAGGATCATTTTTCTCGGACTGCCCATCGACGACTATGTTGCTAATATTATCCAGGCCCAGTTGCTTTATCTCGATTCCTCCGATCCGGGAAAGGATATTCAGATATATTTCAACACTCCCGGAGGATCTGTACATGCCGGTCTGGGAATCTACGACACCATGCAGTATATCTCTGCCGACATTGCCACTATCTGTACAGGCATGGCGGCATCTATGGGAGCAGTGCTTCTTACAGCCGGAACAAAAGGAAAAAGATCGGCGCTTAAACATTCACGCATCATGATCCATCAGCCGATGGGCGGTGCAGAAGGACAGGCTTCTGACATAGAGATCCAGGCACGGGAAATAGTAAAACTAAAAAGAGAACTTTACGAAATTATCGCATACCATTCGGGCAATCCGATTGAGAAAGTTGAAAAGGATTCCGACAGGGACCACTGGATGACTTCCCAGGAAGCAAAAGATTACGGGATGATCGATGAGATCCTCCAGAAAACACAGCGTTAAATAAAATGGATAAATGTTCATTCTGCGGAAGGACAAAGAAGGAGGCTAACATTTTGGTTGCCGGCCTTGAAGGCCATATCTGTGACCATTGTATTGAGCAGGCTCATACGATTATGAACGAAGAGCTGGGGATTAAGAAAAATATCCAGTTCGAAACCATAAACCTGCTTAAGCCCACCGAAATAAAAAATTTCCTCGACCAGTATGTCATAGGTCAGGATATGGCTAAAAAGACGATCTCTGTTGCAGTTTATAACCATTACAAGAGACTGATGCAGAAACCCGATCCTGATGATATTGAAATTGAAAAATCAAATATCATTCTGATTGGCGAAACAGGTACCGGCAAAACACTTCTGGCAAGGACTGTGGCAAAAATGCTTCATGTTCCTTTTACCATTGTGGATGCAACTGTTCTTACCGAAGCGGGTTATGTCGGCGAGGATGTTGAAAGTCTCCTGGTCAGGCTGCTTCAGAATGCTGATTATGATGTCAGGGCTGCAGAAAAAGGAATTGTCTTCATTGATGAGATAGATAAAATAGCAAGAAAGGGTGATAACCCTTCAATAACACGCGATGTATCGGGAGAAGGTGTCCAGCAGGGGCTTCTGAAACTGCTGGAAGGATCAATAGTGAACGTCCCGCCGCAGGGCGGTCGTAAACATCCGGAACAAAAGATGATCCCTGTGGATACAAAGAACATCCTCTTTATATGTGGTGGTGCATTTATCGGAATTGAAAAGAAGATAGCCCAGAGACTCAATACCCAGATTGTAGGGTATGGTGCGACTAAGATCAGGGATAAGTACGATAAGGACAACCTCCTTAAATATGTGGCGCCACAGGACCTGAGAGCCTACGGAATGATCCCCGAAATAATTGGAAGGCTGCCGGTGGTTACACATCTTGATCCCCTGGATAAAAAGGCGCTGCGGGCAATTCTCACAGAACCAAAAAATGCCCTTGTAAAGCAGTATACCAAGCTGTTCCAGATGGATAACATCGAGCTTAAATTTGCGGATGGCGTGCTCGATTTTATTGTGGACAAGGCTGTTGAATTCAAGCTAGGCGCTCGCGGACTCAGGTCGATCTGCGAAGCAATCATGCTGGATGCCATGTTCGAGATGCCATCCGTAGGAAGGGATGAGCTAACAATTACCATCGATTATGCAAGCCGGAAGCTCGAGCGGATTGATATGACAATGCTGAAAGCATCATAAAACAAGAAGGGGTGTTGAAAACAGCGCCCCTTCTTGTTTCACAACAGCCATCCCTGCTGTAACCGGTAATTTTTATTGCAATTAATTGTTCTTCATCAGCCTGTGCCTGAACCTGAGAGTTATCTCTCTCGATTCATCTCCCCTGGTCACAACAGCAACTGCATCGCATTCACCATCTCCGTAATTCAGTTCTACAGGCACTGCTCCTTCCCTTTCAAACTTCACAATGCCGCTTACCATGAATCTGCACACACGCTTCCAGTGGAGCGGCGTAATAATGGTATTGGTATATCCGACACCGTTGATGGTAATGCCTGACGTTGTCCCTGTCACGAGGAATTCATCATCCCAGATATTCCTTGTAAGGGTGCCTGCAACCCATTCTCTCTCGCGATCCACCGACCTTTCAATGGTTCTTCCGTCAGGTAACGTAAGCCTGCCTCCGGTAAGTGTTACTGAGAAAACCAGGTTCTGATTTGCGTTATAGCCCATATTCTCTATCTGCTTGGTGCCTTCAACTTTAATACCGTTGCAGTAATAATTGTCGAATGTGACAGTCTTTTTCGAGCCGGTCATCAGCCTCGGGCCGGTGACAACAATAATTATTTTGCCTGACCGTGTATTCTCATAGAAACCCGTGCAGCCTGTCCCGTAATCAATGGTTATTGTTTTCGGCCAGATCGCATCCGACGGCCGGTCAATAATAATGGCCGGACATGAATCCGACAGACTCGTTGATTTCACCTCTCCTTTCAGTTGATCGCCAAGAATAAATTCTGCATTATCGACTGAACTGAAAATGTCATCAAAAACAGCCTCGCTCACTGCATCATCATCAGCAAGATTTATACTGGACTCGTCGAGCGCTTCCTTTTTTGAACAAGATGTGAATACAATAAACGCAACAGCTGAAACCATAAAGAAAATCTTAGTTTTCATAAGTGTTATTTATTTAGTTATTAATTCCGATTAACAACCTTTTAGATGCATTGGGTTTAAAAAGGTTTAAACGGAAGATAAAAAAATGATTGCCGCGTGGTTAAACTGTTTATTTACCGCGATTTACGCGTGTAAACAATATATGTGTACGGTAAATCTTCTTCTTCCGAAGGTTTGATTTCCTTTTTATATGCAGCTCTCCAGATTCCGGGATCTATTTCCGGGAAAAATGTATCAGCAGGTTTCTTTTTATGGACATGAGTGATATAAAGCCGCCGGGCAAGCGGCATGAACTGGCGGTAAACACTCCCTCCTCCTATAATGAAAATCTCCTCATCTTTTTCACATTTATCGAGTGCATCCTTAATTGAGTAAACAGTCAGTGCATCCTTAATACGTTCACCTGGCTTATCGGTGATAACGATATTCTTGCGTCCGGGAAGCGGTTTCCTGGGCAGGGACTCCCACGTTTTCTTGCCCATTATGACAGTTTTACCCATGGTGAGCTTCCTGAAACGCTTCATATCCTCTTTGATATTCCAGAGCAGCTTATTGTCTTTACCTATACCCAGATCTTCTGAAACTGCAGCAATAATCGATATCATACAACCTTATTCTAAACGGCTATTTCACCCTTTATACCGGGATGTGCGACATAACCGGCAAGGGTAAAATCCTCGTACCTGAAATTTAAAATGTCATTTACAACAGGATTTATAATCATATGCGGCAGCGGATACGGGACTCTGGTAAGTTGAAGTTTAACCTGCTCAATATGATTAAGATAGATATGAGAATCTCCTAGTGTGTGGATAAACTCTCCGGCTTTTAATCCTGTAACCTGTGCTACCATAAGGGTTAAAAGAGCATACGATGCAATATTAAACGGCACGCCAAGAAAAATATCGCAGCTGCGCTGATAAAGCAGGCATGATAATTTCCCGCCGGCAACATAAAACTGAAACATGACATGACATGGAGGAAGGGCCATCTTATCGATCTCCCCGACATTCCAGGCATTAACGATCAGACGTCGCGAATCAGGTGACCTTTTTATCGCTTCGATGACATCTGACAGCTGATCAATCTTCCTTCCGTTGGCAGCAGGCCACGACCGCCACTGGTAACCATAAACCGGACCAAGGTTGCCGTCCTTGTCAGCCCATTCGTTCCATATCCTGACCCCGTTATCATTCAGATACCTGATATTCGTATCTCCCGAAATAAACCATAAGAGTTCATGAATAATTGATTTAAGATGAAGCTTTTTGGTTGTCAGCACCGGGAATCCCTGTTCAAGATCGAACCGCATCTGGTACCCGAAGACGCTTATTGTCCCGGTACCGGTTCTGTCTCGTTTCTCCGTACCATTCTTCAATACATGGTCAAGAAGTTCAAGATATTGCTTCATCCAGCTTGTTAATAACATGAACTACTTCGGCGTAACTCTGGCTACCCATCCTCCGCCAGGGGCAAGGCTTATTTTTATTTTTTCACCCGATCTGGCATTGATTCTCGAATGTTTATAATCCTGTGCATGCCTGTCAGCATTTATCCCGTCCTGGAAGATTTCCAGTTCATATTCACCTGAAGGGAGGAATGAGAGGTCAGCGACCATCTCGCGTCTGGTCCAGTCGGTTAATGCTCCGATAAACCATTCCTTCCCCGACCGGCGGGCCAGAAGCAGAAAATCTCCCACCTTACCATCCAGAACCTTCAGGTCATCCCACACGACGGGTATCTTAACCAAAAAATCAGTGCATTCCCGCTCTTTCAAATAATTTGAAGGGGAGTCGGAAAGCATCTGCAGGGGACTTTCAAAAATAACATACAATGCCATCTGGTGAACACGGGTACCCTGGCTGGTGGGTCGTGTGTACTGCGGATTAAAATTAGCCCTCTCCATGTTGACCATGGCTCCCGGAGTGTAATCCATTGGGCCGGCAACCATTCTTATAAACGGTAGTGTTACATCGTGCTCGGGCGTGATGTCCTTGCTCCATTTGCTGTTCTCCATACCTTTAACACCTTCCCTGGTCAGTGCATTCGGATAGGTGCGTCCCAGTCCATCGGGCTTATAAGATCCATGGAAATCGATAAGCAGGTGATGTTCGGCAGTTTTCCTGGCAGCCTCCTGGTAGAAATTAACTACCTTCTGGTCATCCCTTTGCATGAAATCGACCTTGACACCTTTTACTCCCCATTTCTCATACAGGGCAACGGCATCGTCTATCCTGTCCCAGAAAGTCTTCCATACCACCCAAAGGATTACACCTACATTCCTGCTCTGACCGTATCTGCACAATTCCGGAACATCAATGGCAGGAATTGATTCCAGAACGGTTCCGGTTTTATACCATCCCTCATCAAGAATTATATATTCGATCCCGTTCCTTGAGGCAAAATCGATGTAATATTTATAAGTATCGTTATTTATTCCGGCCCTGAAATCAACTCCGTATATGTTATTTGCATTCCACCAGTCCCACGCAACCTGTCCCGGTTTTATCCACTGGACATCAGCAAGTTTGTTTGGCGCAGCAAGCTTAAATACAAGATCGCTTTCAATCAGCTGGCCTTCACTGCCGGCAATAACGAATACCCGCCATGGGAAAGTCCTTGTGCCCTTAGTTTCTGCTATATGATCTCTTGTGCTGGTCACAAGCAGATCGCGGTCCCGCCTTAGCTTTTCCGTCTCAGGATATTGAGGATAGGTGCCCTTAAGCAAGTCAGGGCCGGCGCCCCTTAACCACATTCCGGGGTAATCTTCAATGTCCGATTCAGTCAGCAATACGCTGACATCGTTAACCTTGAAAAGGGTTGGCAGACTGGCAAGATGCTTTTCGGCTATTGTATCGAGCGATGTATAAACATAAAGTCTCTCGTTATGCGACATGAAGCTCTCCTCAAGAGGATACCATGCATTTGATCCTGCGGGGAACCTGATTTCTGAGATCTCGTTTTTTACAATGATACTGTCTTTCAGGGATGTTTCAAACCTGTATGCAACGCCATCATTATAGGCTCTGAACTGAACAGTCAAACCCGATCTGAAAACAATATTAAGTAAGTTGCAGTTATCAGTTATCCGCGATCTTTTATTAGCGACAACCGGTTCAAGCACCTGATCTGTCTTACCCGGAGAAGCCTTCCTGATGCGTTCGTTCTCTCCCAGAACCTTATTGTCAGGGAGGACCATTCCGATCTTAACCGAGGTTATGATCTCCCTGCCCTCGAATGTAACTGACCATTTCAGGTCGGTTCCGGCATTTATGGTCAGAACGATCTTGCCGTCAGGAGATGTGACTGTATAATCCTTTGTCAACGAACTGCTTACTGTCACAAACAGCATGATAATGCAAAAAAAGATACGTTTCATATTTCTATTTTGTTTTTATTTGTTCACAGAGTGATTCTTGTCGAAGGTGGAGCCAGTCAGGGTGAGGCTGCAGAGGATAAATAGACCTGTCAGGTTTTTTTCTTCTTCCGTTTTTCAATTTCATCCCTGATTGCGGCAGCACGTTCATAGTCTTCCGTCTTCACAGCCTCATCAATCATCTTGTAGAGTTCATCATCAGTATATGATCCATACTTGCGGCTGCCCGCTTCAAACAGGTTTTCACTTTCATTTGAGGTGCCTGATTCAGCATCAGATGGATTGATTGTCAGCTGTGCCTTCTCAAGTATATCTTCATTAATATAAATCGGGCATCCAAATCTCAGCGCAATCGCAACAGCATCAGAGGTTCTGCTGTCGATCGCATACTCCTTTTCTCCGTTGTTGCAGATCAGTTTTGAAAAGAAGACACCCTCCTCGAGCTTATATATCATCACTTCAATAACGGCTATGTTAAATTCATCAGCAAATTTTTTAAAAAGGTCGTGTGTAAGGGGCCTTGGAGGCTCAAGATTCTCAAGCTTGATCACGATTGCCTGGGCTTCAAAACCGCCGATTATTATCGGTATTCTTCTTTCACCATTTTCTTCGATCAGCAATAATGCATAGGCACCCGACTGAGTCTGGCTGTAAGATATACCCAACACCCTGAGCTTTACTCTCTTCATTTCAATTCTTTATGCATCAGATGCTTCAGACAAATATAAAGATAATAGAATACAGTTCACTTAGGAGAATCCTTTTTTTTCTGCACATTGTCCTTAAAATGGCGCCGGATGCCTCACTCCATAGCAGGTTTCCTTTTAATGAGGCTTCTTCATTGTACAGAACAATGCTGTAAAAAAAAGTATAATGCTGGTTTGTAAATGATCTAATTTATATATCTTTGCAGTCCGAATTTGGATTAATCTGTTAAGGCTTTGGAAGCTGTATGATTATTCAGTCATATGCGCCTTACTGAGTAACATAAAAACATAAGAAATGTACGCAATCGTAGAAATTGCAGGACAGCAGTTTAAAGTAGAAGAGGGAAAAAACATTTTTGTCCACAGGCTTGATGCCGGGGAAGGCGAAACTTTGAAATTTGAACAGGTGCTCCTGGTTGAGGAAGACGGTAAAATAAGTATAGGGGAACCCACCGTTAAGGATGCATTTGTTGAAGGAAAGATTCTTGGTCAGGTAAAGGGTGATAAGGTAATCGTCTTCAAGAAGAAAAGAAAAAAGGGTTACAGGGTAAAAAATGGTCACCGCCAGAACTTTACAAGTATCGAAATTATAAGCATCAATGGGAAATCATCGCCGAAAAAAGTAAGGGTGAAGAAAGAAGAGGTAAAGGCTGAAAAGGAAACTGAAGTTGAAGCAGAAGTTACAGGTAAAAAAGCTGAGGCAAAGAAGCGCGCATCTTCAAAAAAAGCGCTAAAAGAAGCTGAAGAAAAGAAAAAAACGGTTAAGAAAGCAGTTGTAAAGAAGGCTCCTGAGAAAAAAGCTGCTTCAAAGAAGTCCTCAAAAGGCAAGAAATAAAGAACATTCCGCAATATTATAATTTTACATACCATGGCACATAAGAAAGGGGCAGGCAGTTCGCGTAATGGCCGCGATTCAGAAAGCAAACGACTGGGCGTGAAGCTCTTCGGAGGTCAGTTGGTAAAAGCAGGGAATATCATTGTCCGCCAGAGGGGTACCAAACATAATCCCGGACTAAATGTCGGACTTGGAAAAGATCATACTCTGTTTGCACTTGCTGACGGGGAAATTGAATTTAAGAAGAAAAAAGACAACAGGATTTATGTATCGGTAGTCCCGGTCAATAAATAATTAATTCAGATACCCGTTAGCTCCTGAAATTCTTTTTCTGCCCGGGAAAAGCATTGTCGGGAGTTTTTAATAATTTTGCAGCAGACTTTTTCAAGCCTGCTTTTTTATTAACTGTTGATCGGTTATGCTGACAATTAATCTTATCAGGGAACAGAAAGATTTCATAATTGAACGTCTTAAAGTAAAAAATTTTGATTCTGAAGAGATAATCAATAAAATACTATTGCTTGATTCGTCGCGTCGCGATATACTGTCAAAGTCCGACCAGATGCAGGGTGAGCTGAACCGGATCTCAAAAGAAATCGGTGTACTTATGAGAGAAGGAAAGGAGAACGAGGCTAAAACAGCAAAGGAAAGAACCTATAAACTTAAGGAAGATATCAGATCGCTATCAGATAAACTGATACCGGTAGAGAATGATTTGAGAAATGAAATAATCAGGTTGCCCAATCTCCCTCACAAATCGGTTAATCCGGGTCATGGTGCCGACGACAACTTTAAGTTAAGGGAGGGCGGGAAGATACCTGCACTATCTGAAAAAGCACTGCCGCACTGGGAGCTTATCAGGAAATACGACATAATCGATTTCGAGCTTGGAATCAAGCTTACCGGTGCCGGATTCCCTGTTTATAAAGGTAAAGGTGCAAAGCTCGAAAGAGCGCTGATCTCTTTCTTTCTGGATGAAGGGGTAAAGGCAGGATACACCGAGGTGATACCTCCCATAATGGTAAACGAGGATTCAGGATTCGGAACCGGTCAGCTGCCCGACAAAGAGGGACAGATGTATAGTGTCACTCTCGACAATTTCTATTTAATACCGACAGCAGAAGTACCTGTAACAAATATTTACAGGGATGTAATACTCAATGGTGATTCCCTGCCAATAAAAAATGTTGCCTATACTCCCTGTTTCCGCAGAGAGGCCGGTTCATGGGGAGCTCATGTCAGGGGCCTTAACCGTCTGCACCAGTTCGATAAGGTTGAGATCGTCCGGATAGCCCATCCCGATCATTCCTATGAGTCACTCGACGAAATGGTAATGCATGTTGAAAGCCTCGTGTCGAGACTCGGGCTTCCATACCGGATCATGAGGCTCTGCGGAGGCGATATGTCGTTTACATCTTCACTTACCTACGATTTTGAAGTATGGTCTGCTGCCCAGAAACGATGGCTGGAGGTCAGCTCGGTTTCCAATTTTGAAGCATTCCAGGCCAACCGGCTGAAATGCCGGTTTAAAGATAAGGGGGACAAACAGACACGCCTTGTTCATACTCTTAACGGCAGCGCACTGGCATTACCACGAATTGTCGCGGCAATACTTGAGAACAACCAGACCGGATCAGGTATTAATGTGCCTGAAGTGCTGGTACCTTATACTGGTTTCAATATTATTGATTAAACTGCTGACGCCCCCCTTCAGGGGGGATGGGGGGTAAACCTAATCGGGCCGTAAAAAACAATGGAAAGGATCCGTCAGTCATACATCTACGCTCTGATTGCAATTTTCTTCTGGTCGACAATACCGACAGCATTCAAGATCTGCCTCAGCGAACTTGAGATTCTTCCGATGCTGACGATTGCATCGCTGACATCTGCTCTGATATTGTTTATGATCCTTGCAGCCGGCGGGAAGATTGATCTGATAATGCGAAGCACACGGAAAGAGCTGCTTGGATCAGCAGTTCTGGGCTTAATTAATCCTTTCCTGTATTACCTTATTCTCCTTAAAGCCTATCAGCTCCTCCCTGCTCAGGTGGCACAGCCGCTCAATATGATCTGGCCTATAATCCTGGTATTCCTCTCTGTCCCTGTCCTCGGGCAGAAGATCCGGACAAAAAGCTTTATTGCATTATTCATCAGCTTTGCCGGAGTTTACATAATATCCTCACAGGGTAAGCTCTTTAGTACAGGGCAGTCAAATCTGGCAGGAGTTCTCCTTGCAACAGGCAGCTCAGTTTTCTGGGCATTTTATTTCATCCTCAATGTAAAGGACAAAAGAGATGAAGCGCTGAAATTATTCCTTAATTTTTTGTCTGGATCATTCTATCTCATTGTATTCATGACAATTACACACAGCTGGGATATTGATTACGGATTGAAAGGAGTATTATCAGCAGTATATATCGGCATTTTTGAGATGGGCATCACCTTCTTCTTCTGGCTCAAAGCACTTCAACTGGCTCCGACCACCGATAAAATCAGCAACCTGGTCTATATTGCCCCGTTTCTTTCACTCATATTTGTACACTTTATACTGAATGAACCCGTTTATTATACTACTCCGGCAGGATTATTGCTGATTATTTCCGGGATCTGGATGCAGAACCGGAAACATGCAGGGGATTAACTTTGTTATCTTTGAACACGGGAATTTGACAGTCGATAAAAACAGATCATGAAGAGATTCAGTTTCATATTCATATTACTTATTATAATATTCACATCCTGTAAGAAAGATGAACCTGCCATCGAAGTCACACCCGCTATGGCACGGGATAGTCTGTATTTTATAATGAAGCAATGGTACTACTGGTATGATCTGATGCCGGTTGTCACCAGGGAGGATTATAATGATCCGTACGAACTTATGGAGGCTATGAGATACAGGCCTCTTGACAGGTGGAGCTTCGTTATTGACTATGATGAATACATGGAACAGGTGCAGGGAACCTTTACAGGACATGGTATCAGGATTGGTATTGACAATGCTTCAAAAGCGAGGATTTCGATGATTTACAGGAACTCCCCTCTGTATGCCGAGGGAGTACGACGAGGCTGGATCATAAAAAGTATTAACGGTACCGATATTGCACCCCTGATTATCGCAGGAAATTTTGAAGCTTACAACAATATAATAGGTCCCGCCAACGAAGGAGTGAGAAACACCTTTATCTTCCAGAAACCTGATGGTACGGAGACGACAATCGCTTCTACCAAATCAACATTTACTCTTGACACTGTCATACTGTATGATACGCTGCACCTTTCGACCGGGTTGACAGGACATATTGTATCGGAATCTTTTATACTTCCGACTGAAAACGAGCTTAAGCTGGCATTTGCTTTTTTCAAGGAAAACAAAGTAAAGGAGCTGATACTAGACCTCAGGTATAATCCCGGCGGATACCTGTATGTTGCCCAGACTCTTGCAAGTTATATTGCAGGGAATGGACTGGCAGGAACAACATTTGCCAAACTGCAGTATAACAGTAAAAATCAGGCTGCAAATTCATCTTTCCCGTTCATTGCTACATCATTTCCCATGTCGCTTCAGAAAGTAATTGTAATAACCACGCGTGTCACGGCATCAGCAAGTGAGGCAGTGATGAACGGTCTCAAAGGTTTCGTGGATGTGATCAGCATCGGCGATACTACCGAAGGCAAGCCGACAGGAATGAACGGATGGGCGGTTGCGGAAAAATATTTCTTCTGGCCTGTTACTTTCAAAATTGTGAACGCAAATGACCAGGGAGATTATTTTGATGGCATTGCCCCGGAAAAACTGGTATGGGACGATATCACTCACGATTTTGATGACAGGAATGAAGCATGCCTGAATGAAGCAATCCATTATCTGGAAACCGGCACTTTTTCAGGGAAAAGCGCTGTCAGCTTTATCAAACCTTCTCCACAGTTCTCCGAAAAACCTTCATGGGTCAACAATGCCTTCATCAAAGAAAAATAATCCTCCGGGTAATTTAAGGCAGAAGAGGGAAAAGCCTAAAGAGAGGATCATTCTGGGAATTGATCCGGGTACCACCATTACAGGTTATGGTGTAATAAAAGCATCGGGATCTGTACCCGAACTGGTTACCATAGGCTCTATCGACCTGACAAAATTCGGCGACCACTATCTTAAACTGAAGCATATTTTCGATAGAACAACAGGCATCATCGATGAATATCATCCCGATGAGCTGGCAATAGAAGCGCCGTTCTACGGAAAAAATGTACAATCGATGCTTAAGCTTGGCAGAGCACAGGGTGCAGCAATCGCAGCGGCTTTAAGCCGTTCTCTGCCGATTTTTGAATATGCTCCAAGGAAAATCAAAATGTCAATCACAGGACAGGGTGCAGCATCAAAGGAACAGGTGGCAGACATGCTCTCGAGAATCCTGAAATTTAAAAAAACGGCAATAAAGCTTGATGCCACTGACGGCCTTGCTGCAGCATTATGTCATTTCTTCCAGTCAGACACGCCGGTAAAGGGAAAAAGCTATGGCAGCTGGAAAGAATTCATGTCGAAGAATCCGGGAAGGGTAAAATGAGTATTGCCCAGGTCATATCACAGCACATGCCAGCGCGGTCACACTTACCTTTACTCCATCAATCTTAAGCAGTTCGCTGGCACACGACTCAAGGGTCGAACCGGTGGTAATAACATCATCCACCAGCAGAATATGTTTACCTTTTATTGATACAATATCTGTTGCCATGAAAATGCCTTCCACATTAGCCCATCTTTCATACCTCGATCTTTTTGTCTGAGTACCCGAGACCGATATCCTTGCCAGTGCCCTGCCATCGACCGGTAATCCCGTTACGGCAGAAATACCTTCCGCGATCGAGTCACTCTGGTTAAATCCCCTGACACGCTGTCTGGAGGGATGCAGCGGAACTGGTA
Organism: Bacteroidales bacterium; assembly: GCA_015712185.1. GTDB lineage: Bacteria > Bacteroidota > Bacteroidia > Bacteroidales > VadinHA17 > LD21. Next base: position 6,552 of record JADDYF010000033.1, on the reverse strand, counting down.
TGATCATGTCAATCCCTTCAGTGAAACCCGAACTTTTTAGAATAAGTCCGTAGATTTTTCCCAGTTCAATGCCTATTTCCTTTATTCCCTTATACTTAAGGCAATGTATAAGATTTCTTATACGGCTGCCCCTGTTGTAGAATGAGAATGCCGCAGCTTTTTCTATCATGCACCTCCCCCAGAAAAGCTTTGCCACCGGGTTTTCGCTGTCAAGATGGTAGTTGGTCCTGGGAATGAGTACATGACACTCCGTACAGATAAGATATTCATTCCTGAGAAGGTGATTTCCACAGGCATAGCAAAGCCTGGGAAAGAGCAGGCTCAGAAGATCATCCCACAAACCTGAAAGATAACTCATGCAGCGAGCAGAATTATTCTATTAAAAATAATAATAATTTCTTATTAATGAAAAAACATTATCTGAAAGGACCTCCTGGACGCTTCGCGGCCTTCCCCCAGAAGGGGGACTAATTCTCTGACATAAGTTAATTCTCTAAACATCTGTGGATCAAGCCCCCTTCGGGGGGCAGGACATCAGCCCTTACGCTGATGTCCGGGGGTGTACCCGGAAACTCTGTGTAACTAAGAATATTAAAGCTGAACCTTCTGCTTTATTTTTTCGGCAATAGCTTTAAACTCATCGGGGGTGAATTTAAGCTTTGGATTCCTGAAGTTAACATCATCCATTGAATCCATGGGTACAAGGTGAATATGGGCATGGGGCACTTCAAGACCAAGTACTGCAATACCTATCCGCTTACATGGTATGGCACTCCTGAGAGCGGCAGCTATCTTTTTGGAGAAGACAATCATTCCTGACAGCTGTTCATCGTCAAGATCAAAGATATAATCAACTTCCTGTTTCGGAATTACCAGGGTATGTCCTGCCCTCAGTGGATTGATGTCGAGAAAAGCAAAATATTTGTCTGTCTCAGCAATTTTATTACATGGGATTTCCCCTTTCATAATTCTTGAGAAAATAGTAGCCATATTGACTTGTTAACCTGAATTATATCGATATCGAGATAATCTCAAAAGGAATAGTTCCCGATGGAACCTTGATTGCAACGGTTTCTCCGACCTTTTTACCCATCAGACCCTGTGCAATAGGAGAACTTACGGCGATCTTGCCAAGCTTGAAGTTTGCCTCGCTTTCAGGAACCAGCTGGTATTCCATCACGGCATTGCTTAACTTGTTCCTGATCTTCACCTTATTCAATATTCTTACAGTAGAAGTATCTATCCTCGATTCGTCAATAATTCTTGATCGCGCAATGATATCCTCGAGCTTTGCAATTTTAGTTTCGAGCATTGCCTGCAGTTCCTTGGCAGCAGAATATTCCGCGTTTTCAGTGAGGTCGCCTTTTTCTGTTGCATCGGCTAACAGCTTGGATATCATTGGCCTCTCAACACCACGGAGATGCTCAAGTTCAGTCTTCAGCTTTTGCAGACCCTCTTCTGTTATGTATAACACATCTGCCATTACGGTCCAACTTTTAAAAAAATAAGAAGAATCCCGGGGCTTCCGGAACTCTTCATATCACAAATATATAAATTTATTTTATTAATTACAAAATATTACTGGAAATAAGTACATTACAAGTCTTTTTTTTATATTTTCTTCATCTCCTGTACTTTCTGCCGGTTCTTTTCATTCCGGCCGTATTCCGTTTCTTCTTTATTTTGTAATTTTCTTCGGCATCTTTAATATTTTGTCTCATACGTTCCTGAACCTCTGGTGTTTGTATTTCAATCGACCTCTTTCTGTTTTCCCTGACAAACTGTTTATAATCCTCTTTGATCTGTTTCTCCTTTGCCTGCTGAATCCTTTTAGCCTTTTCGACCTTTCTGGGTTCCCTTATTTTTACCCCCTTCGCCCTTCCGGGTGTTTTCCTGTTCAGGCTCCGGCCCGGATGCCTGACAGAATACCGTTTGAAGGACTGTGCTTCACAAACAGCTACCGACAGCCCGAAGATTATAAAGAACATCAGTATCTTCCTGATTGATATATTATTCATTATATGGCATTTACAATAATTGTTACAAAGTATCGTTTTTTTCCGGATGCAGTATTAATTTTGCACAAAACCATACCGGGTGACTAAGACATCAAAAATAAAATATTTTTTTATTTCACTGGCATTAGCCGCCTCAGTATATGCCTGTGAAAGAAATAAAAATGATGTTATACCTGACAGAGATGTCAATTTCACAATGGATATTATCGGAGATATTCAGTTTAACAATCTCACCTCAATAGGGAATCATGTTATTGTTACAGCTCAGACCAACAACTGGGGTTATTATGCTGCCGGTTTTAATAATAACGGGATTATTGTATACAGAGCAAATTTTGACGGAATGATACCTGAGTTTTATGCCTGTGATCGCACTTGTCCTTACGATTATGCAATAAATGATTTAAGTGTAAAAGTCAATGTGGTAGCCTTTCAGGCAATCTGTCCGAGATGCAGTACCTATTATGAGCTTTCCGGAGGGGGTTATCCGAGCTCCGGTCCCGGTAAATACTACCTCAAGAATTATAAAACAAGCTTTGACGGGAGATATCTCAGAGTGTGGAATTATTAAGACTATCCTTTGGTTATCAACGTATTGTTAAACGTTTAATAATACGTTGATTCAGCTTATACCGGAATTAATCGCAATAACCCCTTAAAAGGAGATAGCGAACCATCAATACCTGTAATGATCAGGCTTGTACGGTCCTTTCTGAGGTACACCGATATATTCAGATTGTTCCTTTGTAAGCTTTGTAAGCTTTACACCAAGCTGATCGAGATGCAGCCTGGCAACTTCCTCATCAAGGTGCTTTGGCAGACGGTATACACCCAGCTTGTAATTCTTCTTCCATAGTTCGATCTGGGCAAGTGTCTGGTTGCTGAAGGAATTGCTCATCACAAATGAAGGATGGCCTGTAGCACACCCAAGATTCACAAGCCGTCCCTCTGCAAGCAGGAATAATGCATGACCGTCAGGAAAGACATACTTATCAACCTGCGGCTTGATATTGATCTTCTTTATACCTTTCATCCTGTTAAGACCATCCACCTGGATCTCGTTGTCGAAATGCCCGATATTGCATACTATTGCCTGGTCTTTCATTTTCTGCATGTGCTCAACAGTAATGATGTCCCTGTTGCCGGTTGCGGTCACAAAGATATTTCCTTCATCCAGGGCATCTTCGACAGTTTTCACCTCAAAGCCTTCCATTGATGCCTGAAGGGCACAGATCGGATCAATCTCGGTAATGATTACCCTTGCACCGTATGCCCTCATCGATTTTGCACATCCTTTGCCAACATCTCCATAACCGCATACCACAACCACCTTGCCTGCAATCATTACATCGGTGGCTCTTTTAAGTCCGTCAGCAAGCGATTCGCGGCATCCGTAGAGGTTGTCGAATTTTGACTTGGTAACTGAATCGTTAACGTTGATTGCCGGAACAAGCAGCTCATTATTCTCCAGCATCTGGTAAAGCCTGTGAACACCTGTTGTTGTCTCTTCGGAAATGCCCCTGAGTTCCCTGGCTACCTTATGCCATTTGCCGGGTTCTTTTGCCTGCAGCTCCTTCAGCACTGAAAGGATCACCGATTCCTCCCTGCTGGCCGGAGCCTTCTCAAGGATTGAAGGATCATTTTCAGCTTTGTAGCCAAGGTGAACCAGAAGTGATGCATCTCCGCCGTCATCAACAATAAGATTAGGTCCCTTGCCGCCGGGGAATGAGAGCGCTCTGGCTGTACACCACCAGTAATCCTCAAGGGTCTCCTCTTTCCATGCAAATACAGGTATGCCCCGTGCAGCGATTGCCGCAGCAGCATGATCCTGTGTGGAAAATATGTTACAGCTGGCCCATCTCACATCTGCCCCGAGTTCTGTAAGTGTCTCTATAAGCACAGCAGTCTGAACAGTCATGTGGAGAGATCCTGTGATGCGTGCTCCCTTGAGAGGTTTTTCTGCAGAATATTTCCTCCTGATTGCCAGCAGACCCGGCATCTCCTTCTCAGCTATCTCAATTTCCTTCCTGCCAAAATCGGCAAGAGTGATATCTTTTACCTTATAATCCATCTTGTCAATTACTAAATCCATTATGTGTCATTTTTCAGTTTACAAATTTAACAAAAAAGTTATAGCTCAGGTTAATACCTGTAAGGCATTTTCCCTGTCAAGCTTCATCTGTCTTGAAAGCTGCTCAAGATTTTCGAACTTTATTTCATCCCTTAAACGGTGCCTGAATACGACCTCGATTTCCTTTTCGTAAATATCTCCGCTGAAATCTATTATATTAACTTCAATTGACCTTCTGTCGGCTTCAGGTCTTATTGTCGGATTCTTTCCGATGCTCAGCATCCCGGGGAAATTATTGATGCCAAGAATAACTTCCACTGCATATACCCCGTCGCCAGGGATCAGCTTATACTTGTCGGCAGGTTTAATGTTAGCTGTAGGATAACCGAGCGATCTTCCAATACCCCGGCCTTTCACAACTGATCCTTTCAGCGAATAGTTATACCCCAGCCAGCGGCTGGCATCGTTCAGATTGCCTTTGAGCAATGCTTCACGTATTAATGTTGAGCTGATAGCCCCGCCGCCTGAATAGAGACCCTGCACCTTTTCAATCCTGAATCCGTATGAACCGGCACATTGTTTAATCGTATCATAATCTCCTTTCCCCATGCTGCCGAAATGGTGATCATACCCTACTACCAGGTAACTGGTTTTTATTTTCTGAACCAGAACCTGTTCAACAAAATCGCAGGCTTCCAAACGGCTGAATTTCCTCGTAAACCTGATTATCACCAGAATATCTATTCCGGCCTTCTCAAGCAGTCTCTTTTTTTCGTCGATAGTCGTAAGGAATGAGAGCTCCTGCCTGTTTTTATCAAGCACAAGGCGCGGATGAGGATTAAAGGTGATTACAACCGATTGACCGTTGTTCTCTTTTGCCAGAGTGACAAGCCGTTCAAGAAGAGCAGCATGCCCTCGGTGCACTCCGTCAAATATTCCAAGGGTCACAACAGGGGAGATCAGATCAAGGTCATTATATCCGTTGTAAATTACCATATAACCGAAGTGTGCCTGCAAAATTAGCAAAGACATACTATTTGAAACAAAATAATGATTTTGTTTTAGTATTTTTATAATGATTTAGGTATCCTAATTGAAAATGAAAGCCGGCAAATTCTATATGTCTGACCCGTGGCTCGATCCGTTCATACCTGTTATTGAAGAACGGATAAGCAGGTGCGTCGCCAGGGAAAGGCATCTGGTTGGCGGGGGATCCCTGTGCGATTTTGCTATGGGACATTATTATTACGGATTACACCGCACCGACAATGGCTGGGTTTTCAGGGAATGGGCTCCCAATGCAACTGATATTTATATCACAGGAATATTTACCGGATGGATGGAATTGCAGGAATTCAGGCTGCAAAGGATTAACGCTTATGGTGACTGGGAGATACAAATGCCGCGTCGCGCCATTAATCACGGTGATCTGTATAAGCTTTCCGTTCACTGGCAAGGCGGAAAAGGTGAACGTATCCCTGCATACGCTAAACGTGTTGTTCAGGATGACAGGACCAAAATATTTTCCGCACAGGTATGGGCCCCTGAGCCCGGGTATAAATGGAAAGTTAAAACCTTCAAATCATCATCATCATCCCCGCTGGTCTATGAAGCCCATATCGGAATGTCAACCCCCGAGGAGAAAACAGGCACATACTCTGAATTCACAAGGAACATACTTCCAAAGATCATTGCATCGGGATATAATACAATCCAGCTGATGGCTATCCAGGAGCATCCATTCTACGGATCATTCGGATACCATGTCTCAAACTTCTTTGCTGCCTCATCGCGTTTCGGAACGCCCGAGGATCTTAAAGAATTGATTGATAAGGCTCATTCTGCAGGAATAAGAGTGATAATGGATCTTGTCCACTCACATTCAGTTAAAAATGTCAATGAGGGACTCGGGCTTTTCGACGGATCACCCGGGCAGTATTTTCACACAGATCACCGGAGGAATCATGTAGCCTGGGATTCGCTGTGCTTTGACTATGGCAAGGATAATGTGCTTCATTTTCTTCTGTCCAATTGCCGCTACTGGCTTGAGGAGTACAAATTTGACGGATTCAGGTTCGACGGAGTTACCAGCATGATATATTACGATCATGGCCTTGGAAAGAACTTTACCTCATACAACGACTATTTTGACGGAGGCCAGGATGTTGATGCCCTGGTATACCTGTACCTTGCCAATAAACTTATCCATGCCTTCAGTCCCGAAGCAATGACCATCGCTGAAGAAATGAGCGGTATGCCCGGACTTGCATCAAGCACAGCAGTCAAAGGTTTCGGGTTCGATTTCCGGTTATCAATGGGTGTCCCCGATATGTGGATCAAGCTGACCAAGGAAACACCTGATGAATTCTGGGATATGGGTACATTATTTCACGAACTGACCCAGCACAGACCTGAAGAAAAGATCATTTCCTACTGCGAATCACACGACCAGGCATTGGTTGG
>JADDYF010000031.1 GCA_015712185.1 Bacteroidales bacterium | reverse complement strand
TGACGGATGATACTATGTTCACACGTGTAGAACGGAATGATCAGGTCAGACCTGGTGAATTTGATCCGTCATCTGTTTCGGCAAAACGTTATCTTGATCTGCTGGTTAAGAATATGAACCTTACCGGGGTTATGGCAACTCATATTTCAAATAATGCACCGAGGAATCTTGCAGATATGAATGAAGAGCTCCGGAAGGAGGGGATCAGGGTCGGGAAGTTGTGGCTTGATGCTTCAAAACAGATTGGCGTCGAATCGATGCGCGTTAACACCGGAGGGCCTCAGATCATCCCTGCATCAGTAATCCAGGGCGGATATCCGCGGAATGAGGAGATTGTACCTTATCTCAGGAATGCAATTGAATCATTCAGGGAACTGGCAGACTATGGTGAGAAGACAGGTGTGAAAGTAACTATAGAAAATCACTGGGGACTTGCAGCCAATCCGGTAAATATCCTGATCATTATTGATGAAGTAAACAGTCCTTATTGCGAAGCGTCGCCCGATTTTTGCAACTGGGAGCATGAATTCATGCTGTATCACGGTCTGGAACTTCTTATTCCGAAAACCACATTAATGGTTCATGCCAAGAGATGGACCAGGTTCCCGGATGTTGACATAGCCCGCTGCGTTAAGATACTGAACGACTATAGTTACAAAGGTTATATCTCCGTCGAATACGAAGCCGGAGGAGATCCTGTGGAAGGCACTTTGAAATTGCTGGAAGATGTTGTTGCAGCTCTGGTGTAGATTATTAATCTGAATAAGTACCCATAATATGGCAGTCTGGACCGCTGAAATAAAAGAAATTGAAAAGCTTTATGAATCGATAAGAGGTCGGTTGCCTGAACTTGAAAAAGAGCTGAGCCAGCTCACTGAGGCTGAGGATGAGAATGTCATTATGCTCTATTCACGCAGATGCCTCGAAATAATGATTTCAGACCTGTGTGAACGTGAGCTGAACAGACCACGTAAAACCGATCCGCTTAAGGGTATCATCGATAAGCTGAACAAGGAAGAGAAAGTTCCTTCGAATATTATAGTATCAATGCACGGCCTTAATGACCTGTCGACCTTTGGTGTTCATCCCAAAGATTTTGATCCGAGGCAGGTGAAACCGGTGCTTAATAACTTGTCTACAATCCTCGACTGGTATTTGATTTATCGGGGAATAATAACTTCGGAGATAAAAGAACAATGGGAGGCAGTTGAAAAAGAAAAGAGGAAAAAGAAAAAAAGAACAAAAAGAGCCCTCTGGCTGGGTTCCATAACCATAAATATCATCTTCATTCTCGTCCTGATCGTTTCCTTAAAACCAGTACCCTTCTCGGAAGAAGACTGGACATTGATTACCGATTTTGAAAACAATACAGGAGATGAAGTATTCGATCAGTCACTAAATACAGCACTGGAAGTAAGTATTCAACAGTCGTCATTTGTAAATGTTCTTCCGCGTACACGCATCAGTGAGACGCTGGTCAGGATGGGTAAGGAGAAAGACGAAGTAATCAGCGAGGATACAGGAATTGAGATTGCCCAGCGTGAAGGTATTGGCATTATAGTCGTATGCAATATAAGCCTGGTCGGTGATACTTACCTGCTGACATCGAAAGTGGTTGAAGTTAATACAAGGAAGACTTTGAAGACAGAGTCCTTCCAGGCAAACGGAAAAAATGAAGTACTGACCAGCCTCGATAAGCTGGCAAGGGAAATCAGGAGAAACCTGGGAGAATCATTAAGAGAGGTAAATCATGAAATTATTCCATTGCCCGAAGCGACTACTTCTTCCCTTGAGGCATTAAAATACCTTAGTAAGGGTCTTGATGCATGGAACACTGACGGACAATATGAAGAGGCAATAGCCTTATTTCTGAAAGCAATAGAACTGGATCCTGAATTTGCTTTAGCCTATGCATCGCTCGGCTCACTGTATTACTGGCTGAACAACAGGATGAAAGGAGAGGAGAATTTTTCCAGAGCACTGAAGCTGTCTGGCAGGCTTACTGAAAAGGAGAGGCTTTGGATAGAAGCCAGGGTAGAAGAATACCGGGGTAATTACGATGGAGCAATTCTGAAGTATAACATATATCTGAGAAATTATCCAGGTAATTCAGGTGCATGGTTTTCTTTAGGATATTGTTATATGATGTTAGACCGGCCGGACGAAGCAATTGTGGCCTTCAACAAATCATCTGATATTCACAAGGACGAGGATCCAAACATTTATATAAATATTGCAACATGTTATAGTTTTCTGAACAAGCATCAGGAGGCTATTGATTATTATCTGAAATCTTTTGCTTTAAATCCAAAATTACTTCTGGTATCTAATTTAAACCATGAATTCGGAATCAGCTATATTCAGCTGGGCGATTTTGATAAGGCAAAGGAAGTGTTCGAAAAGATGCTGAAAGGAGAGGATGACCGGAAAGCAAGAGGGTACAGATCCCTGGCATTACTATCAATGTACAGGGGGAAATTCTCAGAGGCAATAGATCAGCTCCATGAATCGATCTTAATCAATAAAACACTCAGGATTGCGCTGAGTGAGCTGAGGGATCGTTTGTTTCTTGCCTCCATATACAAGACCATAAGAATGATGTTGGAATATAATGGGGAGCTGAACAAGGCAAGTATATTGCTCAGGGCGGAAGGTATGCAGGCCTGGTGGTTCATTCTGTATGGGAAATTTCGCATCAGGGACGGAAAGATTCAGGATGCGGAAAAAACATTAGAAGAAATATCAGCCAGAGCCAATGCAGGTAACAAGGCTGATGAAGCTGCAATCAATCTGCTTAAAGGTGAAATAGAACTGGCAAGGGGAGATACAGCAGAAGCTCACGACCTTATTAAAACAGCTGTCAGGCTTCGCAGAGATGCGTATACCCTTGAATCTCTGGCATATTATTATAATAAAACCGGAAATCCGGAAAAGGCTATCTCTACCTACACTGATCTGATTAAAATAACTTCAATAGGGTGGGAAGGCCAGGAGTGCTGGATCATGGCTCATTATAATCTGGGGAAACTATACGAGGCAAAGGGAGATAATCAGCAGGCAATAAAATACTATCAGTCTTTCATAAATATCTGGAAAGACGCTGATGAAGGTATACCTGATCTCATTGATGCAAAAGCAAGATTGAAGAAATTACAGGAGCAGCAATCTTAAATCTGACTGTAAAATTCCGCGTAGGAAAACCACTTCAGTGTGGTAATGTTTTTTACAGGAACTCAACGATATCTTCCAGAGATTTCCTTTTTTTTGATAAAGATTTTTTGAATCCCGGTTTTGGATAACCCATTGGTGTGATGCCAAATGCCTCCTCATTATTCTTCAGGTCAAGAGCCTCCCTGAGCTTTGCAGGAATATACGCTGCAATCCAGCAGGTTCCGACGCCTTCATTCTCGGCGGCAAGTATTATATGTGTCAGGGCTATTGCAGCATCTGTTTCGACAGAATTATAACCGTCATAGCTTCGATTCCATGCCTGATCTTTCAGTCCGACCACTATAAGGACATGCGGAGCATCTTTAAACCAGTCGTGGTTATAACAATCCCTCACTTTTTCAAGCATTTCTGATGAGGAGACGACGAGGAATTTCCATGGCTGGTAGTTACAGGCTGACGGAGCCAGTCTTCCTGCCATGAGTATCTTCCCGAGCACATCTTTCGGAACTGGCCGGTCCGGGTCATAATTACGGACACTTATGCGGGTGCGGATCAGATCAGTATATTCCATAGACAAAAGGTCTTCGGTGAAACTTAACTTTAATAAATGAGGTACCTGTGATTGTCCCCGCCTTCAGTCCCGCTCAGGATTGAAAGAGATATGTACCTCCCGGATACTAAGTTCTGATAATAAAAAATTCTTTCCAAAATTAAATTGACTTTGGTTTTCTACTGGAGTAACTTGCATCAGGAAACTGAATTGTGATGTTTAACTAAAATCAGGGAGGATTGTGGCATGGTAACGTACATGTTGTTGATGAAATTAACAGAACAGGGCATTAAAAATGTCAAGGACGCACCGGCACGCTATGAAGCAGCTTTCAGAGCTTTGGAAGAGTCTGGAGGGAAAGTAATCGGATTCTGGATCGCAATAGGCGAATATGATTACGTTGCAATTGGCGAAAATACCAGCGATGAAGCTGCTCTTGCTTTCGCAGTAGGATTGAGTGCCATGGGCAATGTGAGGGTTGAATCGGTGAAATTATTTACCAGGGAGCAATTTGAGGGAGCGCTAAAAATGCTTTATAAGTAATAGGAATCTCCTTTCGGCTTATGGACGCTTCTTTGCATAAATCCGCAAATATTCCTTGTGAAGTTCGGTTAAAGGAGTCTTGAGTGGGTTAGAGGGGGATAACTATATATAGCTTTGACTTTAACAGGGTGTAATTTTGATGACAAATTTATTATTCTGATAACCAGGAAAAATTCTGCAGGTATTTCTAACTAAAAATCTATTAAAGAAAGGAGTACAACTTTGAAATTAAAAACGTTACTAATAATTAAAGCAACCGTATGCTTGTGCTTTGGAATAACAATTCTACTGATGCCGAACTTCATTTATTCCATCTTTGGGGCTACACTTGCAGCAGGTGGCGTTTTCGCAGCCAGAGAATATGGTGCCTCACTGATTGGTAATTTAATGCTCGCATGGTTTGCAAGAAATTCTCAGGCGTCAGATGCGAGGTGGGCAATAATTCTGGCTTTATGCGTTTATGATGCTATTGGAGTTGTGGTGACCTTGATCGCCATTCTGGCCGGTGCGTTAAATCTTCTTGCATGGCTGGTCGTTGCACTTTATCTGTTCTTAGCGGTAGGATTCGGGTATTTTCTCCTTCCGCAAAAGAAACCTGTTCAGGCCAATTAATATTGAAGAGGAATATTCTCCTGTTATTTATTTCAAAAGTACTCTTATAAGGCTTTATGGTCTTGCCGGCAGGGTTTCTTACTTATCTGTCCAACCAAAACCTTATAAAGACGGTTAGGGTGATAGTTTGTTTGTCAAAATAATTTTGACTCCGGCTTTTGCTGTTGTAATTTTGACAGATCGCAAATTGCTGCATATGAAAAGAAATCCTTTTTCAGTTGGAAGAGTCATTTTGACACTTTTATTGAGTCTTATTTCCGGTAGCTTAATGGCACAGAAAGTTAAACTTGATACATTAACTGTTGAGGCGCTTAATCTGTACAAGCATAAAGCTGTTAAAATGAGAAATACAGGTATAATCATAACATTTAGCGGTCTCGGTATTGTGGCAGCAAGTTATATAGTCGGAAATCATATAGCAAACATCCCGTCGGATGATCCGTTAGATCCGAATAAAAATGAATTGAAAGGCTTTGCTGTCGGATTGACCAGCGGTATAGCTGGTTTGGCTGCAATTGCAGCCGGTATTTATTTAAAGGCGATCGGAGAAAACAGATATTTTAAAGTTGAGCTTACTTTGCAGAGGTTAAATAATTTGCCAGATAATTCATCGGCACTTGGAGTAGGAATAAAATTAAGGTTTTGAATCATTATTGAACAATAACTTTTTGTATGCCCCCGGAAATATGTTCCGGGGGCTTTTCATTCTATTAATCTGACCCACATTTGACTTTGGTATCTGGATTGCTTAACTTTACATATATAAACTTGTTACCTCCCAAAAGCTAATGCCAATCTGGTCTTCCGAGATAAAAG
>JADDYF010000006.1 GCA_015712185.1 Bacteroidales bacterium | reverse complement strand
TAATAAGCTAACGTAATATTCACTACAATGAAGAGACTCATTTTCGTAATTACAGGACTAATAGCATTATCTCTCATTAATGCCCAATCGCTTGAAGAAATTTTACAAAAGTACTCTGTTGCTCATAAGATAGATCAGTTATCCAATTTAAAAACGATAAAAACAACCTCCAAAATGTTGGTGATGGGAATGGAAATGCAAGCTGAAACGTGGATGAAAAATCCGAATAAAATAAAAACTATCTCAAATATGAATGGCCAGGAATCAATCCAGGTTTTCGATGGAGAGAAAGGTTACATTGTCAACAATATGGGCGGCATACGCAATGTGATAGAAATGACTCCGGAACAGGTAAAAGAGATGCTCAGGCAGAATATGTTCGAGAATATTTGGATGGATTATTATAAGAACGGTCAGCTTACTCTGGAAGGTGAAGAAAGAGTTAATGAAAGTCCGGCTTTCAAGATAAAAGCTACTCTCAACGATGGATTTATTTATCTTTTCATAGACAAAGGCTCTTATCTTCCTGTCAAACAATTTTTTACCATTAATCTGGAAGGAAATTCGGCTACAGTTGAATCATTCCCGTCTGAATATGCCGAAATTAATGGCGTTTTTTTGCCTATGAAGACTAAAGGTTTGTTCTTTGGTGTGGAAGTGACAATTACTATCACAAATGTTGAGGTCGACATTCCAATGGAGGATAGTATTTTCAGACTAAATTAGAAATATAAACTATTCTACCCTTATAAAATTATCTTGATTAATAATTACACGCTCAAGACAGAAGATCAAATTTACAAGATCTGAAATTAATATCATATTTATTAACCTCTAAAATTTACTACTTTGACTGCCCAGATTCGTGAAATGCTTTATTATAACGGCAAAACATACTGGTTGTCAACAGAGCCATTAAAGCCACTATTGGATATTATCCGTGATGAAAAACCTTCTTCTTCTGGTGTAGTAATGGCATCTACTGCCTGTAGGAGAGGTTATATCGGAGAATGGGAAATTATTGAAGATAAACTTTTCCTTATCGGATTAGAGGGATGTCCTGAAGAAAATGAACAATTTACCATGAATTTTCTATTTCCAAATCAAGGAAAAGTATTTGCAGGGTGGTTTACAGGAGAAATAAAGATTCCGCAAGGGAAAGTACTTCTACATGACGATACATCAACACTTCACGAAAAAGATTGGTATCTGGAATTTGATAAAGGTATTTTAGTAGGTAGTAGAGAAGTGGATAACACTAAAACTTTCAATCCTGATGATCCATATGGCATTAAAGATTTTATTATTGATTTACCGTAGTATGGATTTGAGAAGATCATGACAACCACCCTTCTTTTTTACCATCTTCCAAACCAGAATACTTCACTGCAAATGCAATAATATAACTAAAACTCATAATTCTGACTTTCAGTTCCTGACCTCCTAAGGCAAAATAAAGTTGACTTTGGCTTTTTACTGGCGTAACTTTGACTAAATCAAGAACAGGCATCTGATATGAATAGATTAGCAATTATTTTAATAGGACTGTTTTCCTTATCTGCCAATGCTCAGGATATGAGGAATTACCTGTCTGAAACGCAGAATATGGTAAAAGAACGAAAGTATGATGAGGCTCTGAAGCGATTTATCTGGTACCATGAACATGTCCTTGAGTATGATAGAGCACAATATGGAGTCCGTTTATCATTTGCACTTAGTTATTGGAAATCTCTTGCAGACATTTATCCACCAGCTTTGACTGCCTTTATAGAAATGCGAGATCAAAAAACAAAACAAATTACTGAGAATGGTGGTACTCCAGATTTGTTTCATGATGTTGCAGCACTTAATCGAACCCTTGGCGAGGATATTAAAACTATTGAGCTTTTTCAAAAGCTGACGAAAGATTATCCCAAGATGGCTGAAAAATGCTGGCCTACCGTAAAAGATCAGTTATTAGCTGCAAAGAAGTACGACCTCCTGCGTAATTATCTGGTTGATCCTGTTCGTGAGTTTTATAATGTAAAGGAGTTGTACATTCATGTCACCTCAACCATCAATAAATTCAAAGACGATGAAGCAGCGTTTAAAGCAAGTAAAATCTTTTACGATAACAATTTTGTTGAGGGGAGTTTAAAATTGGTAAATTATTCGCTTGCCATAGGTGACCTAAAATCAGCGAAAGAAATCCAAAATCAAGCACTGAATGTTCTAGATGATGAACGGCTTAAACACGCAATCCCAGACAATATAAAGTAATATAATCTCCAAGTCGATGCAGAAATTCTACTCCCTGAAGTTCAAATTATCAAGCTGGAAATGAAAAATACTGATCTCCCCATAAAACTTATTATCCTGGTATTCTTATTTTCTATTGTTTCCAATGGCTTAACGGCTCAGAAAATAAATCTTGATTCGCTAAATTTTAAACAGCTTAATCAGTACATGATAAAAGCCGATAAAATGAGAAATGCAGGGATGATTATAACAGTTAGCGGTATCGGTATAGGCGTAACAGGTAGTATTATTTGAGCAATTTTAATGAATAAAGATGATCCGGAGAATCCATATCTTGGACTTGGTGGCGCTTACATCCTTATGCTTGGCATCACGGTTGGCTTACCTACTACAATAGTTGGCATCCCTTTATGGGATATCGG
>JADDYF010000002.1 GCA_015712185.1 Bacteroidales bacterium | reverse complement strand
ACACCGGATATTGCACTCGAAGCTATCAGGAATATTGATCTTAAAGTAATTGAATACAGCCATTCAGCCGGAAATGAATCATATCGCCGCAAGCTGGCATCCTATTATCAGAAAATAGGTATCAATATTGATCATACCGAGATGCTTATAACCACGGGCGGATCGGAAGCAATCCTGTTTGCGCTGAATTCCTGCATAAATCCTGGCGAAGAGGTGATAACACCCGAACCATTGTACGCTAATTATAACGGATTTGCTATCTCAGCCGGTGTAAAAATTATCCCGGTAACATCCTCCATAAAGGATGATTTTGCTCTTCCGCCGATAAAGGAAATTGAAAAAAAAGTTACTTCATCAACAAGGGGAATTATTATATGTAATCCCAATAATCCGACAGGGTACCTCTACTCAAAGGAAGAATTACTGCACCTCAGGGATATTGTCAAAGAACACGACCTGTTCCTTTTTGCTGATGAAGCTTACCGCGAATTCTGTTATGACGGGGCTGAACACTTCTCAGCCATGAAGCTCGGGGGTATTGAAAACAATGTTGTAATGCTAGATTCGGTCTCCAAGCGATATAGTGAATGCGGTATACGTATCGGAGCGCTTGTAACAAGGAATAAGGAGGTTATTTCGACAGCGCTGAAATTCGCTCAGGCCCGGCTTTCACCTCCCGGACTGGGGCAGATTGCTGCAGAAGCTTCAATCTACACGCCTCCGGAATATTTCAGGAAGGTCAACAGTGAGTACACTGCCCGCCGGAACTTCCTGGTTGGCGCTCTCAATAATATACCCGGTGTATATTGCCCTAAACCGAAAGGGGCTTTTTATACTGTTGTGAGCCTGCCTGTAGACGATGCAGACAGGTTTGCCCGGTGGCTTCTCGAAAAATTTGAGTACAGGAACCAGACTGTAATGGTTGCACCGGCATCAGGATTCTATTCTACTCCCGGACTCGGGAGGAATGAAGTTCGTATTGCCTATGTACTGAATACAGAAGACCTGAAAGAAGCAATGGAAGTACTCGCAGAAGCGCTGAAAGTCTATCCCGGCAGGACAGAATAGCATCAGGACTCACTGACAGCGTGAAGGGTAATACATCTATTTATAAAGTAAATACCTGGCTCTGATCGTGCCAAATCTCTGAAGGCCTCCCTTCCATGTAGAACTGATCTCCGCTGGGCTCATGCCGTTTATTATCTGCTGACGCAGCACTGGTCCGCCGGCAAGTACATCGAAATATGTTGTAAAGAACCTGTCTTTTTCGGGGAAAGCGTTATATGCATCGATTACCCATTTCAGATTGATCATCGGGGATGGTACAAGTCCGTCTGTTATGGCATTTCGCAGATCAACCCCGTAACATTTCACCCCTAGGTGGGGAGGCTTTTTTGCTTCCGGCACGCTTTCGGGGATGAAGCTGAATCCCCTGTCCGGCAGCAATGGTGATCCATAAACCTGAAAAGGGAATGGCGTTCCCCTGCCCAGGGAGATTCTTGTCCCCTCAAACCAGCAAATTGAGGGATAGAGATATATGGAAGTCATATTCGGCAGATTAGGCGACGGTCTTACCGGGACTTCATAAAGGGTTTTATGTCTGTAGTTTTTGCACCTGACCACTGTAAGATCACATTTCACTCCGTTTTTCAGCCATCCTTCCCCGTTGATCATCATGCCATACTCACCTATTGTCATGCCTGTTACGACGGGCACAGGATGCATTCCGACAAATGACCTGTATGCAGTGTCCAGAATATTACCGTCAAAATAGAATCCGTTGGGATTAGGCCGGTCGAGGATGATACATTTCTTATTCTGTTCCGCACATGCCTCAAGAACATAATGCAGGGTCGAAAGGTAGGTGTAATACCTGACTCCTACATCCTGAATATCAAATATCACCACATCTATTCCCCTGAGGTTTTCGGGAGCAGGTTTGTTCTGCGAGCCGTAAAGGCTTATAATCGGAACCCCTGTGGCAGGGTCCCTGCCGTCTTTTATGTTTTCTCCGGCGCCTGCCAGGTCGCGGAATCCATGCTCGGGCGCAAAAATCACCCTCAGATCAATACCCGATTTCTTAAGAAAATCAACAAGGTGTTCCTCTCCAATGGTCGACGTCTGATTTGCTACTATAGCTACAGGCCTGCCTTCAATTAGATGTATGTACTTACCTGTTTGCTCAGCACCGGGAACCGGAGCTTTTTTAATCCCGTAACATGCAAATGCAATGCCTGCAATTGTAAGCGAAACTAATAATCTTCTCATCTGACGATTTTTTGTCCTGTAAATCTAATAAATTTGACAGAATTAATACCCGATGAATTTACCGTATTTCATAGCACAAAGGCTCATAAAAGGGAGGCGCCAGGGCACATCTTTCTCGAGGCCCATAAACGTTATCGTTATAATTGGTATTGCCATGGGACTTGCAGTAATGATACTCGCGGTTTCAATACTGACAGGATTTAAAGAACAGATAAAGGATAAGGTTGTAGGTTTCGGATCAAACATACAGGTTGTAAATTTTGATTCCAACCTCTCATTTGAGACTGTACCGATCAACCAGGGACAGGAGTTCATACCAAAAATCAAGAATATCCGGGGAATAAAACATGTGCAGGTTTTTGCCACGAAAGCAGGCATTATCAAGACGGATGAAGAGATCCAGGGTGTTGTGCTGAAAGGCATTGGCAGCGATTATGACTGGAGCTATTTCAGATCGAACATGGTTGAGGGTTCCATATTCACAGTCAGCGATACATCACGCACCGATAAGGTAATTATATCAAGAAAAATCTCCGATATGCTGCGGCTGCGGACCGGCGATTCCTTCACAATGCATTTTGTACAGGATCCTCCCCGCATGAGACGATTCACTGTGAATGGAATATATGAGACCAGCCTAGAGGAATTTGATAAGATGTATGTCTTCTGCGATATTGCACATATTAAACGGCTTAACGGGTGGAATGATGACCAGGTGAGCGGATTTGAAATTTTTATAGATGATTTTGACCGGCTCGATGAAATGACTTCTGCAGTCACAGATGCTATCGGATACAGGATAGCTGAAGACGAAGAGCAGTTCAGGGTGCTAAATATCAGGGAAAAATACCCTCAGATCTTCGACTGGCTTAATTTCCAGGATCTGAACGTGGTAATCATAATATTCCTGATGCTACTGGTTGCCGGATTCAATATGATCTCGGGCCTGCTGATTCTGATACTCGAAAAAACCAACATGATCGGAGTCCTGAAGGCCCTTGGTTCTGAAGATTATACTATCAGGAGAGTCTTTCTTTACCAGGCAGCATACCTTATTACCAAGGGATTGTTATGGGGTAACATAATCGGCATCGGGCTTGCATTTATCCAGCTCAGGACGGGGCTGGTCACCCTTAATCCTACTTCCTATTACATAAAGACCGTACCGGTCAATCTCGAGCTGATGCATATTCTGCTTCTTAATATCGGTACAATGGCAGCAATTATTCTTATGCTTCTTGTGCCGTCGAAGCTAATAAGCAGGATCACTCCGGTGAAGGCGATCAGGTACGATTAAAAAATTTTTATAGAATACGGATTTAGTTTTTTGCGTCCGTACCGGTGAGGCTGACTGACTTTGCAGGAATGAAGTTTTTATACCGCTCAAAACGTTCCAGCACCTCTGTTACAAAAGCTACTGATTCAGTTCCTTTGAAATATCCGCTCTTTACTACTTCATCATTGTAATACCGGGGATCTGATTTCCTCAGCATCCATATAGCCACATTGTCCTCCCACTTCGTGGGATTAAGCCCGTTCTTCCCGGCAAGCTTCATGGCATCCAGCACGTGACCCGGACCAGCATTATATGAAGCGAGGATAAACTTCATCCTTTCGGTCTCATCCTCTATCCTCGGATCGAATATTGAATGCAGCCAGTTTATGTACCGGATACCTGCCTTCATGTTGTTCCTGGGTGAGGCTGTAATGTCAATTCCAAAGTTCGACCCGGTGGAAGGCATTACCTGCATGAGTCCGTAGGCACCTGCCCACGATGTGACATCCGGAAGGAACCGCGATTCCTGATAGATAAGGGAAGCCAGCAGACGCCAGTCCCACCTGATGCTGTCGCTGTAGCCTTTTATCATTTCATCCCATTGAGAGACCTTCCCGGTTTTCAGGGAATAATAGTCGCTTCTGACAATTATGCTTGACCTTGAATTCCTGAAATACTTGGCATACAGGAGAGCATATGTCTGAGAATGCCTGAATGTGCTGATCCAGTTATTAAGTTCCTGCAGAAGCTTGTCAGAATTGGTTTTTCTCACTCCCCATGCAAGATTCTGGGTAAAACTCACAGGCGTACTTACATCAATACCCGGATAGTATGTTGAATTTACAAGAGCTTCGTTTTCGTCACAAACAGTATAGTCGATCTCACCGCTTGCAACCAGCTTGATGAGCTGCTCCGACTCATAAGGAACCTCTATTACTGTAATTGAGTCGCCTATCTCAGATGAAAGGGAATGAAGCCTTTCGACATGTGATGATCCTTTCTGGACATAAACGCTCTTGTTACCAAGGTCAAGCTGCTTCCGGATAAGACTTTTCTCAATGGCACTTTTTGTTAAAGTACTCCAGTTTTTTGGTTTTCGCTGTACAAGGACCTGACGTGTTTCCGCAACAGGCTCAGTAAACTGAATGATCTTTTTCCTGGAAGCGTTGACAGTGAGCCCGATGGCAAGGAGATCAGCATCCCCTCTGTTCAAAAGGTCAAAAGCCTGATCGATATCATTCTCTGCAATAATTTCAAGGTCGATGCCGATATGATCGGAGAATGCCTTCAGCAATTCATAGTTGAATCCCATCGGCTCGCCTTTGTACATGAAATAATTTGTTGAATTAAAATCTGTTACAGCGATAAGACTGCCTCTGTTCCTTATTGAATCCAGATCAAAAAGAACGGTATTCCGTTCTGATGAGTGATAGTCTGAACAGCTGGTTAAAAACGAAACCAGAATCGTAATGTAAATAATAACCTTCTTAAACAAAATTGTCGTATTAATTAAACATTCTCTAAAAAGAGGGGGCAAAGGTACGGCAATTTTTTTAATCATAAAAAGTTACGGCAATGCCATAACGTATCATTCTGGTATTCACCGGATAAGAAGGTATCATATAAAAGTCATACCCCATAAATCCGGAGTTAAGGTGATCCAGCATTACAAAGATCCTTGCCCTTCGGAGTTTCAGATTCACAAAAGCATTCAGAAAAGGGTAGTTGCCGGTCATGGTCTGCTGCTGCCGGTAAAACCTGCCGGTTGCGGGCATATAAGAATAAGGATAATAAAGGGTGTGGTACATGATCTCTGCCCCGATCTGGGTATTGAGCTTACCTCCGGTCTTTTTAAACCTTATCAGGTGTTCAAAGAAGCCATCCGCACGTAGTGTAACAAGAGGCAGATCCAGGATTTCCTCGTTACTGCTCTTTTGTACGAGGATATCGCCTGCAAGATGAAATTTCCATGCCCTCAGATCTTTCCTGACAAAAAGGCTGGCAACAGACAGCCCTCCTCCATGCTGTGAAGGAAGTGCATCGGTATTGAAATCGGTGTAATTATCAATGATCGCATAGTTAAACTTTATATCGGCATTCCTCGCGGGAAATGAGAACTGGGTTCCAAGATCGATCCTGAATTCTTTTTTCAGATCATTATTATGCCACATGAAATGGTTTCCGATCCATCGTTCGTACCAGTAAGCCGGCTGCCGGTTATTTATTGCACCCGTTATCTTCCAGATTGCCATGCCTTTATTCCAGCTGAAAGATTTTAATATCTCACCGTATATACTGAAATCTCCTGCCCGGTACCCTGTCAGGAATAATTCCCCGTTAGCCGTCCACCTGAATTTCTCACCTATATCACTGAATAACCTTCCGACAACGGCATTATTGCTCTTATGGGTTGTGACCGTATTGTCCCTCAGCGGTCCGTAGATCCTGCTCATCTGGCTGTATCTGAACAACTCATTCCTCAGTCCCGCACCTCCGCCCAACCTGAATTTCCGTGTTTCATCAGTCATGAAATCAAACCTGATAGTATTCCTGATGCTCTGTGAAAAGAGCGAATCGAAGGTGACATCCCGGTTTATGAATATTGTATCGTAAAATCCGGATTGCGGATAACTGTCAGAATATGCCCTCTTATTGTTTTCCCAGATGAAAACATGTGAAAACGTACCTTTTAAACCACTGAATCCCGATCGCTTTTTCGGGACAGAATCCTTCCCGGCTTCAAGCCTGCCCGAAACAGTATATCGCTGGACAAGAAGAATATTGTTATTTTTCAGAAGGCTGGTCGCCTTATTCAGCGAACCAAGGTGCACAGGCACATCGCGGGTCTCAAGCAAACCTAACTGACCGGGATCGGAAATACCACCATTCTCATACGACAGCAACTTGTTTATCCCTGCAGCAAAGTAATACTTATACCTTATCCCGGTATATGACGAATGGAAAAGGAAATTCTTATTATCAGCCCTCTGGTAGTTGTATTGTCCCAGGCTGTAGGTAATATCGTAGATAAGGCCGAAGTTCAGGAACCTGTTCACGCTCTGCGAATGTCGTACCATAAATGTCTGTTCGGCAGTCTCCCTGGGACTTGATATGGTCCAGGTACCCTCAGTGTAAGGCACCTGGGTATTCATGAAAACAGCCCTCTCCGGCGTATGCATAAAAGGGTAATAGCCGGCATAAAGGAACTTATCAGGATCTGTAATCCGGTCGAAGAAACTGAACTGGTAAAATGGCAGACCGTAATTACCCGGATCAACGTTAAGCGGGGAATACTTGTTTGTCAGCCTGTAAAGATGGAATAACGAGAAGACAGTGTCAACAGGTTTATTTATTTCTTCGGTGAAGTCTGATGATAGTGTCCATTGCTTCAGTATTCTTGGCTTTTCAGCTTCCTGCGCCTGGCCGGATAATCCAAAATGAACTGCAAGAAGCAATATTACTGTAATATTCCTGGTCATCAGCGCAAATATAGAAATTATGGACGACACAACTGCCGGCTGTGACCAAATTACCGGAAGCGGAATCAACGTTGCCGGCAACGTAGGCAGCAACGTTGCAACATCAGTCTACATTATCGTTCAGGTAGGCATTATTCTCCCTGAGGATCGGTTCATCGTTCTCATCGGAGGAAAGCGTGAACTTCGACAACTTGGAGTCAGAGGTTTTCTCGGAAGATCCAAGTGACATGTTCCTTCGCACATAGGCAGGAACATCCTCAAATGTATCTATGTTCTCCTTCATAGTTTTATTTGAAAGGCCTCCTTTCTTCAGCAGGTTTTGTATGTGTTTCACCTTACGGAGCTTTGTATCAGCCTTCTCCCGGGCTTCTTCCTCGTTTCCCTGCTTCTTCTTTGCTTCATCATTCACACCCTGAGAATTTTCCAGTTCAAATTCAAATACTCCCTGATACTCTTTTTCAAGATCTATCACAATGGATTTCCTGCCTTTTTCATGAACGGTAAATGCCTCTTCATTCTTCTCCGGTATCTTATGGGGAGGTACCGTATCATCATCTGGCAGCAATACAACTTTTTTGGTCTTTGGAGGCTTATACGGCTGGAATATGCTGTTAGGTTCAAATCCTGTGGCAATAACTATAACGCTGATGTTCTCCCCGAGATCTTCTTCCTGCGACAAACCTCTTATGATCAGGGCATCCTCTGAGGCTGCCTCATACATATAGTCTGTTATTTCACCGAGCTCATCCATGGTTAGCTCATGCTCACCTTTCCCCGACGAAATATTGATAAGTATGCTTTTAGCCCCGGTGATATCGTTTGAATTAAGGAGCGGGGAAGCCAGTGCATTTTCCATCGCTCTGATAGCCCTGTTCTCCCCGGCAGCCGCACCCATACCCATGAGAGCAACGCCTGAATTCCTCATGACAGTCTCAACATCAGCAAAATCAACATTAATATAGCCTGTAACGGTTATTATTTCTGCAATACCTTTTACCGCAATGGCAAGGACATCATCAGCCTTGGCAAAAGCCGTTGATACTCCCTGGTTGCCATAGATCTCTCTCAGCTTCTCGTTGTTTATTACCAGCAGCGAATCCACATGATTTTTAAGTTCCGAAATGCCATCAATTGCATACCTTATTCTCACCTTCCCTTCTGATTTGAAAGGTATTGTGACGACTGCTATTGTCAGAAGCCCTGCCTCCTTACATGCCCTTGCAATTACCGGGATTGCGCCGGTGCCTGTTCCCCCGCCCATACCTGTTGTAATGAATACCATCCTGGTATTTCCGCCAAGAGCTTTCATCACGTCATCGAGGTTTTCAAGAGCGGCCTGCCTGCCCTTATCCGGCAGACTTCCGGCTCCCATTCCCTCAGTGAGCGATTCACCTATCTGCACCTTTATGGGAACAGGGCTCATCGCCAGCGACTGGTGGTCAGTATTGCATACGATGAAGTTTACATCCTTGATGCCCTTTTCAAACATATGATTCACGGCATTGCAGCCCCCTCCTCCTATGCCAAGGACTTTGATAAGTGACGATCTTTCGACAGGCAGGTCAAAGTTCATTATATCGTCTGATGCCTCTTTTAGAATTTGTTTTTTACCCATGGTATGATTTTTTTATGCTGCCCGATAAAATTCTGTTAGTTAATAGGCTGATCTTCTGTCTCAAACATCTTTGCCATAATGATCTTGATTTTTTCAGCCAGCGTTAATCTGGCTTCAGGCTGTTTACCTCCGTCAGCTTCGTCGGTCTCTTCCTCCAGACTTACCGGCTCAGGCCTGTAATTGATAAATTCCTCTTTCAGTCCTGCCCTGAACGATTTTTTATATGTTTCAAGATAATCGAAACCCCGCATTATCAACCCCACGCTTGTTGCATACATAGGCTGGTTTATTTCATTTTTTCCGGGTCCGGTCAGATGCTGGTTCGGCAGTCCGATCCTCACATCCATAGCCATCCTGAATTTCATAAGCTGGGGGAGATGTCTCAGCATTGCTCCGCCTCCGGTAATTACCACACCGGCAGCAAGCTTGTCTGCATAACCTGAATTCTGAATTTCAAAACTGACGAAATCTATTATCTCCTCCATCCTCGATTGAATTATATAAGCAAGGCTCTTGAAGGATATCTCCTTTGGTGCCCTGCCGCTGATCCCGGGGATGGCAACAACCTTATCATCCGGCGCTATATCTCCCATTGCCGAACCGTACTGGATCTTAAGAAGTTCTGCATGACGCTGCAATATTGCACATCCCTCCTTGATATCCTTTGTTACAACATTGCCCCCCAGCGGAATGACGGCGGTATGACGGATGACGTTATCGTAATAAACTGCAACATCGGTCGTTCCCCCGCCTATATCCACGAGAGCCACTCCGGCCTCTTTTTCGTCTTCGGTAAGCACGGCGTCAGAAGATGCAAGAGGCTCCAGGATCATATCCTTTAGGCTGAGTCCTGCTTTCCTTATGCATTTTTCGA
Source organism: Bacteroidales bacterium (assembly GCA_015712185.1). Lineage (GTDB taxonomy): Bacteria > Bacteroidota > Bacteroidia > Bacteroidales > VadinHA17 > LD21. The sequence continues at coordinate 24,094 of JADDYF010000002.1, read as the reverse complement.
TATTCTTTGCAGCAGCGACCTGTCCGATCACAATATGGAAGTTGGCTTCAAGTCTTTTCCCGCAGATACCGATAGGACTTTTTATCCCTGTCTCATTATCAATAATGAAGTTCTGGGGAATTACATGGATTATCTCTTCTCCTATCTCGATATGGATCTTGTGCATATCCTCGATAAGCCTGAAGACTTCATCTTTTGTTATTTCATCCTCATGGTTATCGCGCATGATATACCCTCTGTTCTTCATGCTTTTAATGTGCTGCCCGGCAATTCCCACAAATGCTTCTGTGAACATTATTCCAGACCTTGCCTGCACATCCTCCATAGTTGTCTGAATAGCTGATACCGTCTCTTCGATGTTGAGTACCACTCCTCTTTTCACACCCTTGGAAAGAGCCTTGCTGAGTCCGAGAATCTCGATTTTTCCATTCTCGTTTTTTGTACCGACAATTGCCACAATTTTTGTGGTGCCGATGTCGATCGCTGCTACGTACTTTGCATTTTTATTCATATGATACTAAATATGGTTTTTTATTTTCATCCTATCTTTTTCTGCAAACTATCTGATCCTTGAATTCAAGATTTATCAACGAATACTTGTTCCATCCTACCTCAGGCAGTACTTTCTCATAAAAAGCTGCAAGATTTCTCAGCTTCCCTTCATAATTTTCGATAGTACCCAGATGGATAAGGTGGTTCCCGACCCTGGGTATGAGGTCTATCTCATTATCACCGTCCACATATATCTGGTCGATCTGCGCTGACCAGAAACTTTTATTGCTTGTATATACGACAAGCTGAAAAATATCTTTAAGTATTGAATTTTTTATTGCGGTATCCAGTATGCTAATGCCGTTGAGCATTGCCTGGCTTATAGTGATGTTCCCCCCGACGACATGAAGCCTTGGCGTATACAGGTTCCTTTTTCTCATCACAACACCATCCTCGTCAACAAAAAAATCTCCTCCCTCATCAGGTATGACTCTCATGACAGGATTTCGCTGGTCGGCATATACATGTAATGTTCCATCGATCGACATGTAAACCTCCGCCACCTTAAGCTCTCTGAGCACATTTATCCTGTTCTCGATATCAAATGCTGAGACATCTCTCACGGGCTGTCCCAGCACCCTCCCATCGCTGTACATCACAATATTTGAAAGCTGCCGTTTTGTAACAAAATGATATTCTGAGGAATCTGCAATACTGACCATTATATTGCTGCAAAGCCTTGTATTAGTCAGGCTCAGGATCCAGACAGGCATTATAAAAAGGTATAATACCGGCAAAATCAATAATATCCTGAATAACCTTTTCATAGCTATGCGCCTCTTTTCAGTTTTCTGGTGATCGGTTCCACCAGCCGGTCGATATCTCCCGCACCAATAGTAACAAGCACATCAAGCGACCCGACATTCAATGCTTCAGGCAGATCGTCCATCTTCAGAAGCTTTTTCCGTCCTGATTTCATTTTATTTAAAATCATTTCAGATGACACTCCTGGTATAGGATTCTCCCTCGCCGGGTATATTGGCAGCAGGATCACTTCATCAAGTTCGTCGAGCACAGACGCGAAGCCATCTGCATGATCGCGGGTGCGTGAAAAGAGATGCGGCTGGAAAATACCGGTGATCTTCCTTTCCCCGAAATACTCTTTGACATTTCTTATGCATGCTTTTATTTCTTCAGGGTGATGGGCATAATCGTCGATATAAGTAAGTCCCGGCAGATCGACCCTTATGTCAAATCTCCTCCTTACACCCTGGAACATCAGGGAGGCCTTGCGTATCTCCTGCTCAGTTACTCCGCATTTCAGGGCAACAGCAACTGCAGCGGTAAGATTTTCTATGTTAATGATGCCCGGGAAGGTAAAATGCATATCCCTGATTGTCAGCCCGGGAGTTATCAGGTCAAACGTGTAACAATCCCCTTCCCTGACAATACCTGACGAATGATAATCAGCCTCAGCGCCCGGACCATAGGTGAAACAGATGACCTCATGCGGTACTTTGATTTCATTTCTGACGGATGAATTAACTATCAATGTTCCTCCCGGTCTTATCCTGCTGCAGAAAACATTGTAAGCTTCTATCATGGTTTCCTGATCACCATAGATGTCGAGATGATCAGCGTCGAGCGATGTGACGACTGCTATCAAAGGGACAAGTTTGTGGAAGGAACGGTCAAATTCATCAGCTTCCATCACCGTGAACCGGCTCTGACCGAGGAGGAGGTTTGAATTATAGTTCTTTGAGATCCCGCCAAGGAATGCTGAACAATCGATTTCAGACTGCTTCAGCAGATGCGCAATCATTGTCGAAACAGTGGTTTTTCCGTGTGTGCCTGCAACAGCAATTGTATCGGTCCCCGACGAAATTTCCCCAAGCAGCTCTGCTCTTTTACAAACAAAATATCCGTGCTCCCTGAAATTTGAAAGGATCCTGTTCGAAGAGTGTATGGCGGGAGTGTAAACGACCACCACACCCGATTTTGCTGAATCATTCCTGAAGAGGTCAGGCAGGACTTCCGGCTGATCATCATATGTGATTGCGCAGCCTGCGGCGGAAAGAGAGTCTGTAATTACATTGTGAGTACGGTCATATCCTGCCACCACATATCCTCCTTTGAGAAAATAAAAAGCAAGGGCGCTCATGCCGATGCCGCCGATCCCGACAAAATAAAGTCCTTTTATGTTCCTTAAGTCGATCATTCTCCGGCAAGCTTAAGTATCTCGTTTGCAATCCTTACATCAGCATCCCTGTCGGCCAGCTTTCTGATATTTTCTGATAGACTCATTCTCCTTTGTTTATCAGAAATAAGGCTGATCGCTTCATCTACCAGCAACCGCACAGAATCTCTGTCGGGTATCAGCACAGCCGCATCCTTATCAGCCAGTGCCATTGCATTTCTGTACTGATGGTTTTCGGCAACATTGGGCGAAGGCACAAGGATCACCGGCTTTCCGACAAGGCAGAGCTCTGAAATAGTGCCTGCTCCTGCTCTTGAAATGATAACATCAGCGGCTGCAAAAGCATAGTCCATCCTGTTTATGAATCCGTGCACTGAGATCCTTTCGGTAGCAAAATTTGAAACAAGTATATTTACCTTTTCGAAATAGTGCTTTCCTGTCTGCCAAAGCCACTGGCAGCGCGAACTGACCATCTTAAGAATGTTCTCTGACAGGCTTTTATTGATTGTTCCTGCTCCCAGTGACCCTCCCAGGACAAGAATCACAGGGAAATTCCTCTTAAGTTTGAAGTAATTAAGTGCTTCAGCCCGCTGGTTTATGATATTGTCATAGTTCTGGCGTACCGGGTTTCCGGTCCTGATGATCTTTTCGGACGGAAAATATTTTTCCATGCCGTCATAGGCTACGCAGATAGCCGAAGCTTTTTTTGCCAGCAGCCTGTTTGTTATCCCTGCGTGGCTGTTCTGTTCCTGGATAAGAGTCGGTATTCCTTTCTTCCCGGCCTGCCGGAGTACCGGACCGCTGGCATATCCGCCCACACCAACAACAACATCAGGATTAAATTCCTTTATAATCCTGTTTGCCATGTGAAGACTTAAGATAAGCTTTGGCAGGACTCTGAGGTTCTTCAGGGTTGGCCTTCTGGAAATACCGGCAACGGGCAATCCGACAATTTTGTAACCTGCCGCAGGGATCTTATCCATCTCCATCTTTCCTTCAGAGCCAATAAAAAGAATATCAATCCCAGGATCAATTCTCCTGAGTGCATTGGCGATGGAAATTGCCGGAAAGATATGACCTCCCGTCCCGCCTCCGCTAATGATAATCCTTTTATGCCTTGGCTTGCTCATAAATCTTTTCTCCCTCATCAGAGATCGCCTCTTCGGGAAGCTCTTCTTTTTTGGCCCTGGCGTTGACCACTCTGCTCACACTCAGGATAACGCCAATTGAAAAACTCATTACCAGCACAGATGTCCTTCCCCAGCTTATCATCGGCAGTGTTTGCCCTGTCACCGGGAACAGACCGACTGCCACCACCATATTGAGAAAAGCCTGGAATACTATCATCACTATCAGTCCCATTACGAGAAAAGCAGGAAAGGCGGTATCGCATTTCTTTACAATCGTTATACCCCTGAAAAGTAAAATCATGTAGGCGAGAACCAGGGGTATTGCCCCGAGGATCAAACCGTATTCTTCAATGATAATCGCAAAAATGAAATCGGAGTTTGACTGGGGAAGCATATTCCTCTGGGTGCTTCTTCCGGGCGCTTTCCCGAACAGGCCGCCGGTTGAGATAGCTATTTTTGCCTGATTCGACTGGTAATTGGCTTCGTTGTCTGCTTTAGCTGAAACAAAATCTTTAAACCTGTCTAACCATACTGGAGCTCTTGGATCCTTGAATACATACATCATCAGTAAAATCAGAAGGGCGGCGCCTGCAATTGCCAGACCGATAAAGGCAATGATAAACCGGAACGGAATCCTTCCGATAAACATGATTATCAGGCTTGTACCGAATATCAGCACCGCCGTTGAGAGGTTCTCCGGCATTATGAGTCCGCAGACAACAGCCACCGGGATAAAAAAGTATCTGGTAACGACAACAAAGCTGTCAAGTTCAGAATGGTATTTAACAAGCGATCGGGCCAGGTATATTACCAGCGCCACTTTGGCCAGATCAGATGTCTGAATGCTGAATCCGGTTCCCGGGATCCTCAGGAAGCGTGTTGCCTCATTGATCCTGGCTCCGAATAAGAAAGTCATTATCAGCAGGATAACCGAGCATACCAGGAGGAATCCTGAAAGAGATGAATAGATCCTGTATGGCAGGTTATGGACAACAATAATTATTCCGAGGCTCACAACCAGCATAAAAAACTGGCTCCTGAGAAAATAGGTTGTGTTGCCTCCGTGTTTTATAAATGCCACACCTGCCGAAGAGCTGTAAACTGCCAGCAGGGAATAGATCATAAAAAGCACCACAAGTGCCCAGATTGTCCTGTCCCCCTTAAATGTCCTTGAAAGCAAACTTTCCTGCATTTTTTCAGATTTTAAAGATTTCTCACTGCTGATTTAAACTGGCGTCCCCTGTCCTCATAATTGTTGAACAGATCAAAGCTTGCACAGGCAGGGGAAAGCAATACCGTATAGTCTTTCTTTGCCAGGTAGTATGATGACCTTACGGCTTCTTCCATTGATCCGGTCTCCACAATAGTGGGTACTTTGTCCCTGAAAGCTTCGATGATTTTCCGGTTATCTTTCCCGAGGCACACAATCGCACGGACTTTCTGCTTTACCAGAGGAAAGAGTTCGGAATAGTTGTTTCCCTTGTCTATTCCTCCAACGATCCAGACAACATCCGTTTCCATACATTCAAGTGCATACCATGTGGAGTTGACATTAGTAGCTTTTGAATCATTAATAAAATTGATACCGCTGACTTTAATTACAGGCTCCAGCCTGTGCTCTACTCCCTGAAAATCAGCCAGACTTTCGCGGATCGCATCTTTCCGTATGTTCAGTACCTTACCTGCAATAGCTGCCGCCATTGAGTTGTAGATGTTATGACGTCCTTTCAGCGCCAGTTCATGAATGGTCATAAGGCTGGTTTTATGTTTGTAATCAATCATTAATTCCCTGTTTTCGATAAAAGCTGTCATATTCTCCATAGTGGTATCGGAGAAAGGAAGAAGGGTCATCCCGGGGTTTCTTTTCAACAGCTCAGCCCTGATAACCGGATCATCAGCCCAGTAGATAAGGAAATCGGATTTTGTCTGGTTCTGTATGATCCGGAATTTTGAATCAATGTAATTCTGAAACTCATGGCCATACCGGTCGAGATGATCGGGTGTAATATTCATCACGATTGCCAGCTCCGCCCTGAACTCATACATTCCGTCAAGCTGGAAACTGCTCAGTTCAATTACATAATAATCGTGCTGACCTTCAGCTACTGCCATTGCAAAGCTGTTGCCCACATTACCGGTCATCGCAACATTCTTCCCCGCCTTTTTAAGCATGTGCCAGATCAGGTTTGTTACAGTGGTCTTGCCATTGCTCCCTGTAACACAAATCTTTACACCCTTTGCATACCTCCCGGCAAATTCTATTTCGGAAATCACGGGTATACCTTTTTCACGGAGCTTTAATACAACAGGTGTGTCTTCCTTTATCCCCGGACTTTTAATGACTTCATCAGCCGATAATATCATCTCTTCAGTATGCCTGCCCTCCTCAAACCTTATATTCCTTTTATTCAGTATCTCCCTGTACTTACCCTTTATCAGGCCTGCATCCGAAACAAAAACATCAAATCCATGTTTCTGTGCCAGAACTGCAGATCCTGTCCCGCTTTCTCCTGCTCCAAGAATTATAATCCTGCTCATATAATTATCTGATCTTTAGAGTCACAATACTTATTACAGCCAGTATCAAAGCCACAATCCAGAACCGCGTGACAATTTTCGGCTCGGGATATCCTTTCTTCTGATAGTGATGATGGAGAGGGGCCATAAGGAATATTCTCCTGCCCACCCCATATTTTTTCCGTGTTCGCTTAAACCATGCAACCTGCATCACGACCGAGAGATTCTCCACAAGGAAAATCCCGCACAGGATCGGTATCAGCAATTCTTTTCGTATCACAACAGCAAAAACCGCGATTATACCTCCAAGGGCAAGACTGCCTGTATCGCCCATGAATACCTGGGCAGGATATGAGTTATACCATAGGAATCCTACTGTGGCACCGATTAAGGCACTGGCAAAGATCACCAGCTCCTCAGAACCCGGGATAAACATAATATTCAGGTAATCGGCATAAATGATGTTACTTGAAACATATGCCAGTATTGCCAGCGCGGTTCCCACAATGGCTGATGTACCTGTGGCGAGACCGTCAAGCCCGTCGGTCAGGTTGGCCCCGTTCGATACCGCAGTAACGATAAAAATGACTATTACCACGAAAACAAGCCACGTAAGAGGCTGCCTGTTCTCCTTATCAATAAATGCCACCAGCCACGAATAATCGAATTCATTGTTCTTTACAAAAGGGATGGTTGTCTTTGTTGATTTCCTTTCCATTGACACCTGTTCCTCACCATTGTATGGAACAGCCGGATCGAGAAGTTCGATCCTTTCGCGTGCTGACAGATCTGAAATGTTAACCTTTTCGGAGATTATTATATCATCGCTGAAGAACATTGTGATCCCGACAATGCATCCGAGAACTATCTGTCCTCCTATCTTGAACCTCGCTGCCAGCCCTTCCTTATGTTTCCTGAATATCTTGATATAATCGTCAACGAATCCAATAAGACCCAGCCAGACAGTTGTAAGCAGCAGCAGAATCACATAGATATTATCAAGTTTTGCGAAAAGGAGCGTTGGAACTATTATCGAGGCCAGAATTATCAATCCTCCCATCGACGGAGTTCCTTTTTTCTGATACTGCCCTTCGAGTCCAAGATTTCTGATCTCTTCCCCGACCTGTTTTATCTGGAGAAATCTTATTATATGTTTCCCGATTAGCATCGAAATAAACAGGGAGGTAATTACTGCCGCAGCAGACCTGAATGAAATATATACAAACACTCCTGCTCCGGGAAAATCGAGTGAATCGAGGTATTTAAACAGATAATAAAACATCGGACTTCTATTTATTTCAATAAAAATGCCTTCCTGAGCTCCTCCCTGTCATCAAAATGGTGTCTTACTCCCATTATTTCCTGGTACGGCTCGTGACCCTTGCCGGCGACCAGAATTACATCTCCGGGTGAGGCCAGCATCACAGCGGCTTTAATTGCCTCGCGCCTGTCAGCGATCCTGAGAGTTTTATTCCTCAGTTCGGGGGTGATACCTGCCTCCATGTCGTCAAGTATCTTTTCGGGGTCCTCTGTTCTCGGATTGTCAGAGGTCAGTATCACTTTCGTGCTTCCTTCGGCAGATATAGAGGCCATTTTAGGGCGTTTGGTCCGGTCACGGTCTCCGCCTGCACCCACAACAGTGATCAGGCTGACACTGCCCTCCCTTATCTTGTTTAATGTTCCTATCACATTCAGCAGGGCATCGGGGGTATGTGCATAGTCAACAATTCCGGTGATACCTCCCGGTGATCTGATTACCTCCAGCCGCCCGGCAACAGGTACAAGATCACTGAGGACTGTGAGTATCTCATGCCTCGCGGCACCGAGCAACTCAGATCCGGCATAGACTGCAAGAAGATTTGAAGCATTAAAATCGCCTATAAACCTTGTCCACACTTCTTCCCCCTGAATCCTTAATCCCATCCCTTCGAAGCTCTGTTCGATTAAATTGCAGCGGTAATCAGCCATCCCCCTGGTAGAAAATGTGAAATGCCTGGCTTTGCAGTTCTGAAGCATAATCTTGCCGTTCCTGTCATCGGCATTCACAAGTGCAAAAGCATCGGGTGAAAGAGAATTGAAGAATTTCTTCTTTGCAGACAGGTAATTACCGAATGTTATATGATAGTCGAGGTGGTCGTGTGTGAGGTTGGTGAAAATCCCTCCGGTGAATTTCAGTCCTGCTATCCGCTGCTGGTCAACAGCATGGGAGCTTACCTCCATAAAAGCATAGTCGCACCCTTCACTTACCATATCCGACATTGTTCCGTTGAGCTGAACGGGATCGGGGGTTGTATGTGTTGCCGGAAGTTCCCTGTCAACAACATAATTGCACACTGTGGAAAAGAGCCCGCATTTGTATCCAAGCTTTGTGAAAACCCTGTAAAGAAGTGAGGCGATGGTAGTTTTCCCGTTCGTCCCTGTGACACCGATAAGCTTTATGGAAGCAGAAGGATTGCCGTAGAAATTCGAAGCTGCCATTCCAAGAGCCTTTGCTGAGTCGCCTGTCCTTAACCAGCATATCCTTCCGTCGGCATTGTCAGGTACTCTTTCACAAATGACTGCTGTCGCCCCGGAGTCTATTGCCTTGCCGATAAACTCGTGACCATCGGTTTTTGTGCCTTTGACTGCAACAAAGAGTGAGTTTCTGTTAACCTTTCGCGAATCGAAGGCAATATTTTCAATATTCCTGTTTTTATTCCCCGTTGTGGAAATAATTTCAATTCCGGCCAGTATCTTTTCAAGCTCAGCCATATCATCTGTTCATTTCAAGAGAAACAATCTGTCCTTCGATATACCTGGCCCCGTGTTCGGGTGACTGCCGGAGAACCTTGCCCTTGCCATCATATCTCACCCTGTAGCCGCAGTTTTCCAGAAGATATATTGCATCCCTCAGGCTCATGCCGCGAACATCGGGGACCAGCCCCTTCTGTATATTCACTCCGACAAGCCTGATGGTATCTCCGCTTTCCCTGGTGGCAACCCATTCATTACTGGCGGTTCGCCTGTACCTTACATCAAGTTCACTAAGCACTTTATTTATATCTGACCTGAAGCCATTGCCTGCCTCAGGAGCCGAGGCTATTCTTTCATCCCTGGATCCTGCATCAAAATCCCTGAAGAAATTTGTGGCGTAAACTTTATCGGAAATCTCCCTGAATACTGATCCTGCGACAAGGTTGCCGTAATAAACGCCGTTCGACGGGGCATTAACAACCACTATACACGAGTAGAGTGGATTTTCCGCCGGAAAATAACCAACAAATGATGCCTGATATTCTCCTTTGTAACCATACTTGTCCCTTGCTATCTTCGCAGTACCGGTCTTTCCGGCAATCCTGTAGCTTGTGTTCTTAAGGTTTGTGGCAGTACCATGCTCAATAACCCCCTCCATCATCTTTTGCGCTTTCCGGATGGTAGACCTTGAGGCAATTGAATTGATGATAACATCGGGTTCGAAATGCTTTATCACAGTGCCGTTCCGCATTATTGCGGTGACAAATCGCGGTTTCATCATTTTACCATTATTCGCCACGGCATTATAGAATGTCAGGATCTGCAGCGGGGTCATCTGGACTTCATAACCATGCGACATCATCGGCAATGTAAGTCCTGACCACAGTTTGTCTCCCGGGTATCTTATCAATGGTGTTCCCTCGCCTTTTATCTGGATATCGAGCTTTTTGTTCAGCCTCATGGCATAAAGCCGGTTGACAAAAGCCTTCGGATTGTCCTTATAATGTTCGTAGATAAGCTTCGATGTACCGACATTTGACGACTTTTCAAATACCTGTTTTACGCTTAGCTTCCCATAACCTTCCTCCCTTGTATCCCTGATGATCTTATCATAGAACCTTACGCTTCCCGTTCCGGTGTCAACAATATCGCTGGTGTCAATTACCCCATCCTCCAGCGCTGCCATCAGCACCGGAAGCTTAAATGTCGAACCCGGCTCAGTGCTTTCTCCTATTGCATAATTGTAGGTTTCACGGTACCTGCCGTCATTACCCTGTTCAAGATTGACTATTGCCCTTATATCACCTGTTTCCACCTCCATCACCACTGCACAGCCGTGGTGTGCATTATGCTTTAAAAGTTGGTTACGGAGGGCTGATGTGGCAACATCCTGCAGATCAATATTGATTGTTGTGACTATATCATTTCCGTCTTTTGATGCAATTGTGGCGGCATCGTCAACAGTTATCCAGTCACCGCCTGTGAGTCTCTGCTGAACCGCGATGCCGTTACGGCCTGCCAGTTCTTTGTCTAATGAACCTTCGATACCTACTATGGTACCTTCATCCGCGAGACTCAGGTAGCCGATTGTACGTGCTGCCAGTTCATTATTTGGAAGAACTCTTTTACTTTCAACCTGAACGACCATACCACCCCTGAACTGGCCTTCCCTGAAGATCGGAAGTTGTTTAAGCCTCCTGAGCGTCTCGTAATCAACCTTCTTCCTGATGAGGAAATAGCGGTCGTGCCGTTTCCTTGCATCGGTTAAAACTGATTTCCAGCCTGAAGCAGATCTTTCTCCAATTATCCTGGCCAGCCCTTCGGATAAACCGCTGATCCCCCCGGCCCAGGTCTCATTCGTCATGCCTGTGCTCCTTGTATCCATATATATTGTATAATAGGGTACAGAGCTTGCAAGCAGACGTCCGTCATAAGCCAGGATATCACCCCTGTTTGCCGGCAGCTCAGCTGTCCTGAAGACATATTTCTCACTCATTTCTGTCCATTTCCCGCGCCGGATATATTGATGAAACACAACACTCGCTATAATGGCAACAGCTACGATCAGGACCGCGAAATAAACCACGCCGCTTCGCCATACTATGTCATCTTTTACAGCCATCTCCTTATTTCTTATCTACCAGCAGTCTGAAAGGCGGGGTTTTCAGCTCTTCCAGGTCCAGTCCTTTTTCTTTTACAAGCCTGTACACTTCCGACTGCCTGCTGATGAACATAAGATCAGCAGATGTAGAAAGTGATTCAGCCTTCAGGTCCTTCACCTCGCGCTCAAGCCGGGTTATCTCCCTTGTGATTCTTTCAGCATGGAACCGGTTACCTATATATATTGCAGCCAGCAGGGTCAGAAGAAGGATGTATCCCAGATTCTTCAGTATGATCTTTTCGGAGATCATGCTCCCGCTGAGGAGCTCTTTCAGAAAATTGCCGTTCCTTGCCGGTTTCCTGTTTTTCACACTTTCTGTGGTCATTGGTTCAGATTTTTTCCGCTATCCTTAGTCTTGCACTTCTTGCCCTGCTGTTTCGTGATACTTCTTCAGCACCTGGTGTTATGATTTTCCTGTTCAACACTCTGAAGGGTGTCAGGGGATTTCCAAAGAAATCTTTAATCGCGATGCCCTCGAAGTTGCCGGTACGCATAAAATTCTTTACTATCCTGTCCTCAAGAGAATGATAGGTGATAACTACAAGCCGCCCTCCAGGTTTCAGAAGCGGCAGAGCCTGGAGGAGCATCTCCCTGAGGGAATCGATTTCGCTGTTTACTGCAATCCTCAGCGCCTGGAACACTTTTGCATAGAATTTATGTTCCAGTTTATGAGGAGCCAGCCTTCCAATGGCTTCAATAAGGTCGGAGGCCGATTCTACGCTGTTATGTTTCCTGAAAGAGACGATCTGTCCGGCAATTTTTCTGGCGTTCACCAGTTCGCCGAACCGGTAAAAAAGATCAACCAGGGATTCCTCATCCATGTTTTGCAGGAGTGTGGCGGCGGTGACCGGACTATTAATATTCATTCTCATATCAAGAGGCGTATTATGCCTGAATGTAAATCCCCTCTCCGGTTCATCAAACTGATGGAATGATACCCCGAGATCCGCGATAAGACCGTCGATGGAGAAGATCCCGTTATACCTGAGGTTGTTCTTCAGAAACCGGAAATTCTGGTTGAGAAACAGGAACCTTTCATCATCCGGGGTATTCCTTTCCGCATCCTGATCCTGATCAAAGGCAATCAGCTTTCCTGTTGTCAGCCTCTTCAGAATCTCCCCTGAATGTCCTCCTCCACCGAAAGTAACATCGACATATATCCCTTCAGGCCGGATATTCAAACCTTTAATACTCTCATCCAGCAATGCGGGGATATGATATACCATTATCCTTCAGGCTCAATTACACTTCCTCCTAAAAACCTTTCAGCCATATTGGCAAAGTCATCGCCAGGCAGTTCAGTCCCTGAATATTTATCTGCCGCCCATATCTCTATCTTTCCATCCTGGCCTGCAAGAATGACATCTCTCCCTGCTCCGATAAGCTCAAGAAGTCTTCTTGGAATAAGCATCCGGTTATTATTATCGAGAAACAGCTCTGCTGTCCCCCTGAAGAAATTCCTCAGAAACATGCTGTGTTCGCGGTTAAAAGGATTTAGTTTCCGCCTTATTTGCAAGAGTTGCCTGTTCCAGTCGTCCATTGCATAAAGGACCAGGCAGTCAGCATAGACGTCCTTTCTGACTATAAAATGATCTCTTGCATCAGGAGGCATTTGCTTCTGGAGCGCTACAGGAAGGATGATTCTTCCCTTAACATCCACCTTGCACAGATGATCACCTACGAAAGAGGACATACCTGATTTTTATGATTAAAATGCTAAATTAAAGAAAAAATAACCACTTACAAACACTTTACTCCACTATTTTTATTTTTTTGTTAATATCTTTTTTTGCATGTCTTGCGTTATCTGCTCATTATATCGGCCTTTCCTTACATTTTTTTTATTAACATTTTTTAATTTTCCCTGTCAGTCGAATAACTGACATAATGACATAGTTAATTATGGGATAATTCTGCCAGGTATGGAAACAGTATTTTCAGGAGGAGCCGGAATAATTCCGGCTGACCGGAATTTTTCAATAAAAAAACCACCAACGTAGTTGGTGGCTTCTGATATTATATAAGGTATATTAATTATCCCCTGAAAGGGAAATACTTTCTCAGTTGTGCGAGTGATAATATATTGTCAGTGCAATATGATCAACGACATGTTTAGCAAAATACATGCTATGCATTGCCGGCACCAGTGTCTTCAGTGTCGTTAGTGCAGGTTGAAGAAGTTCGCTGAGCTTTACAGTTGTTCCGTCATCGAAAGTAAGCTGGATATCCCTTCTCCTGCATATTGAATGGGTTTCTTCCGAATCATCTGTGATAATAGCAGCTGCTTCCTTCTGAAGTACACTTTCAAGATACACCTGGATGGAATCAACTCCTGTAGATTTTACAATCTGAACATCACCGATGGTCAGGGTATAGGTCTTCTCTCTCTCGTGGAAATCCTTCCAAATAAGCACCGATTCTTCTCTGAGCAGAGTATCGTCACCTTCTATCAGGGCAAACGATGAGGTCATGGTGTCGCCTTTCTCCTTTGAAACCAGGACGCTGAGATCATCTGTAAAATTATACACCATTGAATATGAATGGTCGATATATGAATCGCCTGTTGCCGTGACATCGATGCTGCCTATATCTTCATCCTCAAGAGTGAAGCCGGCTGTCAGCTTGTAGTCATAACGTTTCCACCATGTGTAATAAAAATGATAATCCGATGCGGCAATCACAAAGTCATTCCGGAGAGCTGTATCAGCCATGGTTGTAAAATGAAGATACTTCCATGGGTGGAATACCATCCGCTGAGGAATGTTTACAATCATCGAATCGCTTTCCCCGACTTTGTTAAACAGCCACCTTGGCTCACGGTAATGGCTGCAGTAAAATGTTCTTGGCTGAAAACTATAGATACCCGATACCAGGTCGAGTGTTATGCTGTCGGCATATTCGGTTTCTGCCTCAGCAACTTCCGACTTCGGCACATCGCCCGTGATCGACATCAGCTCATAACCCTTTGTTGTCGAGATAGCTGTAAGAGCAGTGTTTATTTTAGAAACTCCTTCCTCAACAGATTGCTTCAATGAGGGTTCTGAGATCATCCTGGAACATTGCCATGAAATCAGGCTCAAAAATAAAACAATGACAATTACATTTCTTTTCATAATACTGATATTTAGATTTCTGACTTTAATAATTATTGCTAACTTCTTCGCTTGCTAATATAAGAACCATTTAAGGTAAATCTTGTTCATGAAGATTTGATGAAGATAAGAAAATTTCTTAAAATATCATAGCACCGGACTCTCCGCAAGAAAACTGTGCATATCTGACCTGCCTTATAATCATTATTATAATGCTGGATGTATTGATCACAAATGAAATAAAAAATTGATAAATTTGCACGTTTCCGATTAAATTATTGATCTGTAATGAATTCTCCTGCTGAAAATAATGAAGTTTTGAGGATTGATGTGGAAAAGGTCATTGATTCAAAAAACCCGGCTTTAAGAAAGACTATACCGCGGTTCCTGATAAATTACCTGAAAAGGATCATACACCAGGATGATCTGAATGATTTTTTCAGAATCCACGGACACCTGAAGGATGCCGAACTAATATCAGCATGGCTGCAGTATGCCGATATAAAATACAGGGTTTCCGGAATTGAAAATTTACCGTCCCGGGGCAGGTATATTTTTGTTTCAAATCATCCCCTTGGCGGACTGGACGGAGTTGTTTTCATTCACGAATTATCAAGATATTACAGTGATATCAGGTTCCCGGTCAACGACCTGCTGATGAACATACGAAATCTTTCCGGAATATTTCTGCCTGTAAACAAGTATGGCACCCAGGCTCGTGAATCGGCGAGGATGATCGAGGAGGCCTATGCTTCATCATGTCAGATACTCTATTTTCCTGCCGGTCTTTGTTCGCGGAAGAGGAATGGAATCATTAAAGACCTCCAATGGCAGAAAAGCTTCATTACCAAGGCTGTTCAGCACAAACGCGATATCGTTCCCGCATTCTTCTCAGGCAGGAATTCAAACTTCTTTTATAACCTGGCGAATATCCGGAGCTTTTTAGGTATTAAGACAAACATCGAAATGTTGTACCTCCCCGACGAGATGTTCAGACAAAAAGATAAGGAAATATTCCTCATATTCGGAAAAGCAATTCCCTGGCAAACATTCGATAATACAAAATCAGCGCCTGAATGGGCGGAGTGGGTTAAATCGAGATCCTATGAACTCCGGGCACTGATTAATTGTTAACTATCAAAGAAAACATTAACTTGCACTCGAATTTTTGATTAATATATTCGAATTAATTACTTCACTCTATAATATAAATGGAACCCATCGTTGGCCAGCTGCCAAAGGATCAGATAATTGCAGAACTCACCAGGGATAAGTTGCTCCGTAAGACAAACAACGGGAACAATGAGGTATATGTTTTTGATAATCATAATTCTCCTTCCCTGATGCATGAGGTGGGCAGGGTAAGGGAAATTACTTTCAGGCATGCGGGAGGAGGGACAGGTCATTCGATTGATATTGACAACTTCGATACTGATAAGGATGACCCACAGAAACAGCTTATAGTCTGGGATCCTGAGAACAGGGAGATTATAGGAGGATACAGGTTTTATTTTCCAAAAAAGGGATGTGTTGAATGCGATGTTTCCAAAATAGCATCTTCGATATATTTTCACTTCTCTGAGAAATTCCTGACAAAATATTATCCGCACCTGATGGAACTGGGAAGGTCATTTGTCCATCCCGATTATCAGTCGAGGAATATGGGAAGGAAGAGCCTGTATGCACTCGACAACCTGTGGGATGGTCTTGCGGCAATTATAATTGACAACCATCATCTGAAGTATCTTTTCGGGAAGGTTACCATGTATTCACATTTCAATCAGAAAGCAAGGAATATGATACTTTATTTCCTGAAGAAGCATTTTGCCGATCCCGATGATATGGTCACTCCTGTTGAGCCTGCAAAGATCGACCTCCACGAAGAGGAAATGAAAAAGCTGTTCAAAGGATCGCGATATAAGGAAAACTACAAGATCCTGTCACAGGAGGTCAGAAAAATGGGGGAATCGATACCACCGCTCATCAATGCCTATATGAACCTGTCGCCCACAATGCGTACATTCGGAACATTTATCAATCATAAATTCGGAAATGTTGAGGAGACAGGGATCATGATTACTCTCAGGGATATTTATGTTGAAAAGATCAACCGGCACCTTTCCTCTTACAAGAAGGATTTCGAACTGAAGTGGTTTTCGCGCGAGGGTTAATATGCTCTTATATCCCTTCCTTCAAAATAATTGATAAACGACTGGTTTGCCACCCTGTTGCCTCCGGGTGTCGGATAATTGCCGGTGAAATACCAGTCGCCGGTGTGGCCGGGGCACGCTTCGTGCAGGCCCTCTATCGACTGATAAATTATCTCGACCTCAGACTTAATTTCATCGGTTTTCAGCATCTCCGATATTTTCTTCGATATCTCTTCGGCGCAGAAAGGTCTGTATATTTCCTTCACTGCATTTTTTATCTCTGCTACAGGCTTAACCAGCTCATCTTTTGCCAAACGATAAACCTCTTCAATAAATGTTTCCCTTCCGCTCTCCCTGAGGAGCTCAACAGCGGCCCTGAATGCTATCAGATCACCCAGTTTCGCCATATCAATGCCATAACAGTCGGGATACCTCAACTGGGGCGATGATGATACTATAACAATCTTTCTGGGGTCGAGCCGGTCGAGTATGCTTATAATGCTCTTCTTTAATGTTGTTCCCCTGACAATGGAATCATCAACAGCTACAAGGTTATCAACTCCCCGCCTTATAACGCCGTATGTGACATCATAGACATGACCTACAAGGTCATCCCGCGTACTGTCTTCGGTGATGAATGTTCTCAGCTTCGCATCCTTGACGGCTATTTTCTCCACCCTTGGCCGCCGGTTTATTATTCGCGCCAGTTCATCCTCTGAAAGCCTCCTTCCCTTTTCAATGATAGTTTTGATCTTGGAGTGGTTAAGATAGTCCTCTACACCTTTAATCAATCCGTAGAATGCGCTTTCAGCGGTATTGGGAATATATGAAAAGACTGTATTTTCAATGTCATAATTTACTGCTGCAAGGACTTTATCAGCAAGGAGCTCGCCAAGCTTCTTTCTCTCCCTGTAGATTGCCTTGTCGGTGCCTCTCGAGAAATATATTCTTTCAAACGAACACTTTTTTTGATCGGCTTCCTCCCTGATCTTTTCGACAGAAACCGTTCCGTCTGCTTTGATTATTATTGCACTCCCAGGCGGCAGCTCAACAACGTTATCCGTCCTGACATTAAAGATCGTCTGAATGACAGGTCTTTCCGAAGCTGCTACAACAACCTCATCATCAATGTAATAGAAAGCAGGCCTGATACCTGAAGGATCTCTGATCACAAACGTATCGCCGTGACCGACCATACCTGCCATTACATAACCTCCGTCCCAGTCGCGACTCGCCTTGGCCAGAATGGTCTTCATATCGAGGTTCTTTTCGATCAGCGGAGATATTTCCTTTTTTGTGTAGCCCTGTTCCCTGAACTGCCTGAATATCCTCTCGTTCTCTTCATCAAGACGGTGCCCTATATTCTCAAGGATTGTCACTGTATCGGAAAAGACAACCGGATTCTGACCCAGTTCAACCAGATTGCTAAAAACCTCACTGACATTTGTCAGGTTGAAATTCCCGGCCATGACCAGATTCCTCGTCTTCCAGTTGTTCTCGCGGCTGACCGGGTGAACAGAGTCGATGCTGTAGCTTCCGTATGTACCATATCTGAGATGCCCCAGATAAATATCACAGGCGAAGGGTATCTTTTCCTTTATGAAACCCGGACTTCTTGATTCTTCAGGATTTACCCGGATGATCCTGTCAATATCCTCATAGATCAGTCCGAATATCTCTTTAATGGGATTACCCCGGTTTGACCGCTGCCTGAAGATATACCTGTTGCCAGGTTTGGTATTCATTTTTATCCCGGCTATACCTGCGCCATCCTGGCCACGGTTATGCTGTTTTTCCATCATAAGGTACATTTTCTGCAGGCCATAATCCCATGTACCGTATTTTTCAATATAGTATTCAACCGGCATGAGCAATCTGAGTATCGCTATGCCGCATTCATGTCCTATCGATTCGCTCATATCTACTTTTTTACCAGATCAGGGAAGTTTATTATATCCTGAACAAGGATTGCGTCAGGGAACTCCCTGCGCACTGATAACAAATATCTGGTACCTTCTGTTTTGGTCCTGAAATCGCCGGCCCTTATTTTGAAGTATCCGGGTTCAGAATAAGATGCATAGGATGGTATATCCGGAAATTTGATCATGAAGTCAGCTCTTGTCTTGTTTGATACCTCGCGGGCATTCCTTACATTACTGTAGTAGATCTGTATCCTGTAGCCCGGCATGCCCTGTTTCCCTTCTGTTGTCCTCTGCTTTTTGTTTGCAAGTATGTAACGGCTTAAAAGGGTGTCAACGCTTTGATCCTGAATAATATTCAGATTACCTGAAAATAATTCTCCTGCCGGTCTGTTGAAAAGGTCAGAAGTTCTGACGA
Source organism: Bacteroidales bacterium (assembly GCA_015712185.1). GTDB lineage: Bacteria > Bacteroidota > Bacteroidia > Bacteroidales > VadinHA17 > LD21. The sequence continues at coordinate 5,285 of JADDYF010000002.1, read as the reverse complement.
ATCCCTGTGCCTGGCAGAAGCAGGGTATCATCATCAGTATCAGGTTCAGCTTGAATATTCTCAGGGTCATAAATTAACAGATTATTCCAGCGCTGCCGCGAGCTCGTCGGTTATCTCGAGGTTATGATAAACATTCTGGATATCATCATCATCTTCAAGGGATTCGATAAACTTCAGTACCTTTTTGGCAGCCTCCACATCAAGCTTTTTGGTGTCATTGGGTATCCTTTTCAGCCTGGCCTCCTCGGGTTCTATTCCAAGCTCGCTTAACTTTCTGCTGACACTTCCAAAATCTTCCTTTGCGCAGGTTATTGTGATCCTGTCACCGTCAATCTCAAAGTCTTCAGCTCCCGCGTCGATCATTTCAAGTTCAACATCTTCAAGGTTAAGATCCTCATTCTTTATTGTAAAGATGCCTTTCCGCTCAAAAACGAATTTGAGCGATCCGTTTGTTCCCAGGTTGCCTCCATGCTTATTAAATGCAGATCTTACCGAAGCCACGGTTCTGTTATTATTGTCGGTCAGGCATTCAGCAAACACGGCTATCCCGTAAGGACCGTAACCCTCAAACGAGGTTTCAGTAAAACTCTCTGCCTCAGATCCTACTGCTTTCTTTATCGCCCTTTCAATATTATCCTTGGGCATATTAACACCTTTGGCATTCTGTATCGCAAGCCTTAATTTGGCATTCGACTCGGGATCACTGCCCCCCTCTTTTGCAGCAATGATTATCTCCTTGATGATCTTTGTGAAGATCTTTCCCCTTTTAGCATCAGCAGCGCCTTTCTTCCTCTTGATTGTAGACCATTTACTGTGACCTGACATACGAGTTTTGTTTATTACGACGTGCAAAATTAAATATTTCTTTAATACATCATTCACGTTATATAATTTTGTGGGATGAATTTTTGGGACGGCTACCGGCTACCGGCTACCGGCTACCGGCTACCGGTTTCTGGCTTCCGGCTGCTGACTTCGGTCACCGGTCGCCGGTCACCGTTCTTCAAAATACAGGTATAAGGATGCATAAATGAGGCTTTCTTAATGACAAAAAAAGTATATATCGAAACCTACGGTTGCCAGATGAATGTCGCTGACAGTGAGGTTATTGCCTCAATTCTAAAGGCAAACGGATTCGAAATGGTCGATAATATCAATGATGCCGGTCTGATACTTATCAACACATGTTCCATACGCGAAAATGCTGAACAGCGAATCTGGAGACGTCTTAAGGCAATAAGCCATCTTAAAAGGAAGAACAGGAACATTGTTATCGGATTAACAGGATGCATGGCTGAACGTCTTAAGGAAAAGGTGCTTGAGGAAGAGCGTATTGTTGATATTGTTGCAGGTCCTGATTCCTACCGTGACCTCCCTCTTCTGGTTTCCGAAGCTGAAACAGGTCATAAGGCTGTCAACGTTTTGCTGTCTCACGAGGAGACATACGCCGACATCTCACCTGTCAGGCTCGACAGGAACGGAGTTACCTCATTCGTTTCAATAATGAGGGGTTGCAACAATATGTGCGCATATTGCGTAGTTCCCTATGTCAGGGGCGCTGAAAGAAGCCGTGATCCCGAAACTATTCTGCATGAGGCGGAGGAGCTCTTCAGTTCCGGCTACCGCGAAGTAACACTTCTCGGTCAGAATGTCGATTCTTACAGACACACTAAGAATGGCCTGAGTACCGGATTTCCTGAACTGCTGGAGAAAGTTGCTGGCATAAATCCTCTGATGAGAGTTAGGTTCTCGACATCTCATCCCAAAGATATCTCTGATGATCTTATAAAAACCATCTCAAAGCATCACAATATCTGCAAGCATATTCACCTGCCTGCCCAGAGCGGAAGCAACAGGATACTGAAGCTCATGAACCGTGAATATACAAGGGAATGGTATATGGACCGCGTAAGCAGGATCCGTGAATATATTTCTGATTGCTCAATATCCACCGATATGATAACAGGATTCTGCACTGAGACGGAAGAGGACCATCAGGCATCCCTGTCGCTTATGGAGTGGGCAGGATTTGATTTTGCCTATATGTTCATGTACAGTGAAAGACCAGGTACCCGGGCCTCCAGAAAATACAGTGATAATATTCCTGTTGAAATCAAGGCAAGACGATTGAATGAAATAATTTCACTTCAGAACAAGCTCTCAGCTATATCGAAAAAAAATGATGTCGGGAAAACATTCGAAGTCCTTATTGAAGGATATTCGAAAAGATCTTCCGGATACCTTTCCGGACGAACTTCTCAGAACAAGGTTGTGGTATTTCCCCGCAGAGAAGAGAAGAAAGGCGAATATGTAAATGTGCAAATCGAAAAATGCACATCAGCGACTCTGACCGGCAAGGTCGTTTGATATTAATAAATTTGCTGTTTTACCTACTTTAAAGTAACTTGCACCTTGAAATTAATTATTATAAAATGAGACTAAAGGTTGTTTTCATAATCCTGCTTACCGTACTGATGGTAATCGATGCAACGGGGCAAAAAAACAATAAAAAACTGACTATTAATGGCACAGTTACTGATATGAATAATAAGCCTGTACCTGAGATAGCCATTTTTATTGATGATAAGAACACAAACAAGCTGACAGATGCAGACGGACGTTTCAGGGTAAAAGTGAAACCCGATGCACAGATGATTAGTGTCCGTCTCATTTCCGGCCAGACCGCAGGTACGCTGATTAACGGGCAGAGCGTAATAAATCTTACACTCCCTGTTGATATAACAAAAGCATTGTATGTTGAGAACATTTCGGGTGATGAAGAAGTCAATGTTGGCTATGGAACCGTAAAAAGGAGGGATCTGACCACATCTGTCGGAAAAGTAACCAACAGGCAAAACAGATATGCCAATTATAAGGATATTTATGAGATGCTCAGGGGTGAAGTTCCCGGAGTTCAGGTGGTTGGTAGATCGATTAAGATACAGAATGCATCATCTTTCATGTCCGGCACCGAACCTTTGCTGGTTGTTGACGGGGCTGTGGTCAATACCATAGATGATATACCGCCTTATATGGTACGATCAGTGGAGGTTCTGAAAGGATCTGCAGCAGCAATATACGGAGTCAGGGGAGCTAACGGTGTTATCCTGATTACTCTGGTCAAAGGGTCGGACAATAAATAACGGTCATTCCTTTTCCGGCTTTTTTATCGAAAGCATAAGTTCTTCAAGCTGCCTGTCGAGGATCGGAGAAGGTGTATCCAGCATTATATCGCGCCCGGCGTTATTTTTCGGGAAGGCAATAAAATCGCGGATGGAATCCTGTCCCCCAAACATTGCCACCCACCTGTCGAATCCGAAGGCAATGCCACCGTGGGGAGGCGCTCCATACCGGAATGCATTCAGCAGGAATCCAAATTGGGCCTCGGCTTCTTCATCAGTAAACCCGAGCACCCTGAACATCAGCTTCTGAAGGGCAGTATCGTGTATTCTTATTGATCCGCCGCCTATCTCAACACCGTTAATAACAAGATCATATGCATTTGCCCTGACCTTCGCGGGATTTGTCTCCATAAGGTGAATATCCTCAGGTCTGGGTGAAGTGAACGGATGGTGCATTGCATAATATCTTTTCGTCTCTTCATCCCATTCAACGAGAGGGAAATCCACAACCCACAGCGGGACAAACTTTTCACTTGTTCTCAGACCGAGCCTGCTGCCCATTTCCAGCCGCAGTTCTGACAGGGCTGTTAATGTTCTCTGTTTATCTCCGGCCAGGATCAAAATAAGATCTCCCGGCACTGCTTTCATCTCAGATGTCAGCTGGCCAAGATCTCCGGGTGTAAAAAACTTATCGAACGATGACTTTAAGCTTCCATCCTTTCCGTACCTTAAATAAAAAAGTCCTTTTGATCCGATCTGCGGCCTCCTGACAAATTCAGTAAGTTCATCGATCTGTTTCCTTGAATATTCCGAACAGCCTTCGGCTCGTATTCCAGCAATATGCTCTGCCGAGTCAAACGGAATAAAGCCATGGCCTTTGCATGCAGATGTCAGGTTCGTGAATTTCATACCGAAACGTAAATCAGGCTTGTCAGTGCCATAGTGTTCCATCGCTTCGTTAAATGACAGCTTTGGAAACGGTTCGGTGATTTCGATCCCCTTTATTTTTTTAAAAAGATATTTTGCGAGTCCTTCAAAAGTATCGAGTACGTCATCCCTTTCAACGAACGACATCTCACAGTCAATCTGCGTAAACTCGGGCTGTCTGTCTGCCCTCAGGTCTTCGTCCCTGAAACACCTTACGATCTGGAAATACCTGTCAAATCCCGATACCATCAGTAATTGCTTCAGTGTCTGGGGTGATTGCGGCAGTGCATAGAATGTCCCTGGCTGCATCCTGCTGGGCACGACAAAGTCGCGCGCTCCCTCAGGAGTGGATTTTATAAGGAAAGGTGTTTCCACCTCAATGAATCCTATGGAATCCATGTATTTTCTTACTTCCTGTGCAACACGGTGCCGTAATATCATGTTGTTTTTGACACTGTTCCTCCTGAGGTCAAGATACCTGTATTTCATCCGCAGCTCATCACCGCCGTCGGTATCCTCTTCAATGGTGAATGGAGGTATCTCACTCCTGTTAAGGATGTTAAGTTCATTTACAATTATTTCTATCTCACCTGTAGGAATCTTAAGGTTTTTATTGCTCCGCTCCCTTACCGTACCCTTAGCCCGGATAACAAACTCCCGGCCTAGCTTTCTTGCCTGTCCGCACAGATCGGGGTTGGTTTCCATGTTGAAAACCAGCTGTGTGATCCCATAGCGGTCGCGGAGATCAACGAATGTCATCCCGCCAAGGTCGCGCGACTTCTGCACCCATCCGCATAGCGTAACACTCTTACCGGCATCATTTATCTTAAGCTCTCCGCAAGTATGTGTTCTGTACATCGTGTTATATTTATTCCCGTAAAAGTAAACAAAATAGAATATTGGGAAAGGATTGCAATGACCGAATTATTTTTACCACACAAAGGGGTAAAATACTGATAAACCTTTTGGCCCTTTGTGTGAACTTTGAGCTCATGGTGGTTAAACAACATTATTTATTTTTATTTTTAGATCTCTTATTGAATGGCAGAAGAGCATGAAAAAGGATAAAAACGAAACATACATGCATGCTGCTCTTGAGGAGGCAAGGAAGGCTTTTGATAAGCTGGAAATACCTGTAGGAGCCGTGGTTGTCTGCAACGACATAATAATTGCCAGAGCGCATAATCTTACAGAGACCCTGAAAGATCCCACTGCTCATGCGGAGATGCAGGCAAT
>JADDYF010000450.1 GCA_015712185.1 Bacteroidales bacterium | reverse complement strand
ACTCCCCTGAAGCTTTCAGGTATTTCATTTATGGTAATAATGCTTATAATAATCATGATTGGTCAACAGCCATAAAATTCTTTCTGGAAGCCATCGCAATAGACTCAAGCTTTCATTACGCCACTATAAAACTTGCATCTGCTTATTGGGCTCAGGGATTGTTCAAGGAAGGGAAAAAATGGTGCATCAAAGTATATAAAAAGAGAGATCAGATGCCTCTGGCGCTTAGGCTTTGGACAGAAAGGACATATTCCCTCTATTTTGGAACACCATATGAAGAAATTAAATGCCTAAAACAACTTCTTGAAATTGATGATCAGTTACCATATGTTTATTATGGAATTGGTCGCGCTTATCTGGAAGATTTGCGACAATATGAGATTGCAATTCCTGAGTTTGAAAAGTCTCTTGAGATTTATGATAAATGGGGCTCAAAACCTATGTGGGTTTATAACTATGTCCATCTCGGAAATGCATACCATCAAACTGGTCAGTATAAAAAAGAGAAAAACTTATATGAGAAAGCAATACAGGATTTTCCCGATGATCCTACACTAATTTACAGGCAGACGGTTTTGGCATTATTTGCAGGTAAAACAATTGATGCAAATGAGTTAATCGAAAAATATAAGTTAATTCTTAAAGAAAATTCTGCAAGCGAGGTAACGATAACAGCTAATCTGGCACGTATCTATGCTGATGCAGGTATTTTAGATAAAGCAGAGGCATATTACAGGCAAGCACTCGCTTTACAGTCAGAAAATCTTTCGATAATGATTAGTCTTGCCTATTTCCTGATTGATAAAAACAGGAATATATCTGAAGGTATGAAACTTGCTGACAAGGCTCTTGTTTCGGATTCTGAAAATTATTATTACCTGCATGTTAAAGGCTGGGGATTATATAAACAGGGTAAATATAAAGAGGCACTGGATATCCTCAAGAAAAGTTGGGACATAAGAAGAGAGGAAGCTGTGTATGACCATGAAGCTTTCCTTCATCTCGAAGCAGCAAAAAAGGCTGTTGCCAATCAAAAGAATAATTAATCCAGATACCTAATCGGATACTATAAGCAATACGAAAGTTGCAAATAGTTAATCCTTATAAATAGATAATGATCAGATTGTTAATAACTTAAGATCTTTGAGGTATTGTTTTATGTCGGGATTTTGACTAAATTCGATCAAAACTCTGAAAATCATGTTAAAAAAGTTACCATCCGAGCCCCAGTTAGAAATGTACAAATGTAAAAACATTTGCGTTCCGATTTTTGAAGACTTGACTGAACAGCCTTCAAATACATATTGCATTTATATCAGGTATTAGAATTAAATAACACAAATAAACTTAGTATGGCAACACTAACTGGTCTGACTACAAAGAAATTTAGGATCGTATTTCACAATGATTCTATATAAAAGATTACTGGATCAAATTCCTTAGATCCTTCTCAAAAAAGTTCGATTTCAGTCCTGTCAGCTCCACCTTCGCCCTCCGTAGCTTTAGCGAAGGAGGGCTTTCACTTTTTTGTACAGATCTTGTCGCTATAGTTTCGGTGCAGAAACTCGGCGGACGCAGTCCACTGAAGATTGCGAAAGCAAGATTCGCTTTGCAGAATCAAAACCTTTCAAATGTGGTTTCGGCCAGACCAATAAAATAAAAATCATTAGTCTGGTCAAATGCATGATGTTTTAGAAACAAAAATTGCCGGATTTAATTTTTAGCCGGATTTACCAGAGACTATTACTGGTCCCGGTAACATGCAAGCCTGCTGATTTTAAGAAAAATTGATATTAATAAGTAGCAAGTAAACAAATTAATTAATCGAATTGTAGAAATACAATTTTTCACTATTTTTAAAAACATTGATAGAAAAAACTTCAAATAACAAGACTGATCAACTCTGACACAAAAATCTAACACTTTTTTTGCAGGTTATCCGTGGATAAATATTAATAACTTTAAAAAGGAGGAGGTAAACCAATGAAATTATTTAAAGACAATACTTCATCAAGAAAAATCTTGTTTATCCTGGTATTGATGGCAGGTGCTGCTGCTTTACATTTTGCCTGCAATGAAACCGAAGATTATCCCAGAAAACCTGACCGGCTGGGATCCGGCAGAGTCAGGTGGTCGGAATCACAGACACCGGACGGTTGGACTATGGTAACAAATAAAGACGGTGCAACCCTCGGATATTCAAAGAATTCCGGACTTCAGCTTATCCAGGCAGACAGGTACGCATTCAAAGATCTAAACAGGAACAATCTGCTGGATCAATTTGAAGACTGGCGCGTTGACTTTGAAACAAGGGCGGCAAGCATCGTAAAAGAAATTCCGATTGATCAGATGATGGGTATGAAAATGAATCCATTCGGTATTGGGAAAGTCAACGCTGATGCACTGGATGATGCAATTATGAATGCCCTGAACCTGGGTTACAGACAGCTTCGGGCACCCGGTTCGAATACGTCCGGGAAAGTAAAGGCTTCATGGAATAACATGGTCCAGAAATACATCGAGAGCCTTGATAATATAGTCTGTATTCCTGCGGTCTGGATAGCTGACCCAAGATCAGGAGACGTATCCGAATGGCCAAGCAACCTTGCTATGGCGGCAACCTTTGATCCTGAGGTCGGAGCCGAATACGGAAGACTGATGTCAGAAGAGTGGCGGGC
>JADDYF010000412.1 GCA_015712185.1 Bacteroidales bacterium | reverse complement strand
CGTTATATATTGATGACATTGAAACCAATGTCGAAGCTGCTGAATCGGCCGGCATGAAGGGACTCACAACAAACGGTGCCCAAGATATTTCGGCTATGCTTGAAAAGGTATTAAATCTCTCTTCAGGATTAAAATAAACGAACGGTTTTCGTTTTTTCAGAAGGCTGATAATCGTACGGGAGCAGGTCGGCAATACCCTGTTTTGCCATCTCACCATACCAGATAATACCCGGACCCTGGTAATATCCGGTCTCATCAAAGAAAATATTGTTTCTTAATATTTCCATTCCGCTTTCGGCTTTACCCGGTTCCCATTTAACTGACAGAGTAACCGGTATGGGCTCTGAATAATAAATGTTTTTCTTTGACCCACCGGGATCGACACTGAGCTGATGCCTTACTAATTCTTTATAAGAAATCTGCCGTTTTAAGTTTTTAACGACATATCCCTCTGCTTTGAGATCATCCTGCCAGAGGGATCTTATGAAATGCATCTTTGAACCTAAATATGCTCTATTCCTTCTGATTTCGTAGTTTTGCCTATCAGTAGCTGATGCAGTGTCCTCATTAAATATTGAATTCCCGATAAGCTGACAGAGATACCTGGACTTGATATATTCAAACTTATTCAGGTAATAAGTAATCTTATATCCAAGCCCTTTGTTAACAATAAAAACAGGTTTTATAGAATAAGCTTTTAATGTGTCCTGGCCAGGGCTTGTAATAAATCTTATATCATCTTCATTTATGATCTCACATTCTTCTGCATTTCCTGTCCTGCCCAGAAATTCCCGCTTGAAGACAGCGAGGTTCTGTTTTCTGATGTAGGGATTTCCTTTTGCATTAACAATGACATCCTTTATCTCAAAGACTTTGGGAACCAGGTAAGCCAGTACATCATTATTGGGGGAATATTCCTGAATATTAATGGAATAATATCCCAATGCACTTATTGTTAATGGTTTCGACAGATTCTTTTTAGTATCAAGCCTGAATGAACCCTTGTCATCTGTATATGTAGCAATGGATGTCCCGTCAAAATAGACTGCGGCAAAAGAAACAGGATCTTTAGTCTCCTTGTCCATGACAGTTCCCCTGATAATTTGATTATAAGCCAAAGGGGATATAATAAGGAATGTTATTGCAAGAATATATTTTTTCATTCCTTAAGAAATAACCGGACTATAAATTTAGTTATAATCCGGATCAAAGTCAACAGGGTTTCTTTTTTAGACATACCTCAATATTAATCAAAAACCGAATTTGAGTTATGAATCATCATGAGGCTTTCCAGAATTTAGCCCTGAAGGGGCGCGACTTTGTGGAGAATAGTACTGGAATCTGTTTATAGAATAAAGAGTAAGGTTTTATGTGATGAAAGAAACTTCCTGTACCCCTGATATTCAGCTCCTTCAGAGCTGGAGTCGGTTGGTTGGTCTCTTACCACCGGTTGCACCGGTGGTTATTAATATTTGGCTCTTTCAGAGTAAGCCTGTGTTATCTTGCGGTTTAATCCTGATAATACCTTCCATTTTCTGATTAGGGTGCTGTATTGATGTAAACAAGAGAAAGCATCCCCATTTTTTTGTGTTATCACTTGTAGATTACCTTAGAATCAGGATTTACAGGCTACACAGAATTTTGTAATGTTAATTTCGGGGTATGTCCAAGATTCCTTTTTATTCAAAGGATGTATTAACTAAAAAGGACTCTTGCCTGCACGAAGGGCATAAAGCAAAAATTACCCCGTGTCAGATGCATGACTGCAATCCTTTGAGTTATTTATGATGTGCCTCGTGCCCATTGTTAAAAATAAAAACCATTTAACAATGACTACTAATTTAGTCATATGACTAACTAGATAGTCATGATTTATTTTGTTTCTTCAGTGATTTCAGAACAGATAACTGATTATTTCCTGTATGAAGATCAGAAATTCACGGGTATCCGGTCAGGAAGAAGGAAATATTCAATCCTCACGAAGTTAAAAGGAGAGATAACACTATATAAATAGCTGTATATATATCACTTATATATATATTTAAATTAAATGGATTTAGCAACGATCTGCGCTATTTTCTTAAGAATCCGGTTAAAATCGACGCTTTTTTCTTCCCGACCAGGTTTTTAAGATCTTCGAAGGATGTCATCCGGATTTTTTCAACCGAACCGATTTTTGTCAGCAGAATCTCTTTTGTCTTTTCTCCGATTCCTTGTATTTTATCCAGATCGGATTTTGTCATTTCCGATGAACGTTTATCTCTGTGAAAATTGATTCCGAACCGGTGAGCTTCATTTCTCAGCTGCTGGATTATTTTGAGGCTTACTGAGTTTTTATCGAGGTATATCGGAACTGAGTCACCCGGAAAATAAATTTCTTCAAGTCTTTTTGCTATCCCTATTACCGTGATCTTGTCTTCAAGGTTTAGTTCCCTTAGACTTTTTACAGCAGATGCAAGCTGGCCTTTACCCCCGTCAATTATTATAAGCTGAGGCAGTGTTTTTCCCTCTTCAGTCATTCTCCTGTAACGCCGCAGAACTATCTCTTCCATGGATGCATAGTCATTAGGGCCGCCTACAGTCCGTATATTGAAGTGCCTGTAATCTTTTTTGCTTGGTCTTGCATTCCTGAAGACAATGCATGCCGCTACAGGATTCCTCCCCATTATGTTTGAATTGTCGAAGCATTCTATATGGACCGGCATTTCGCTCATGTGCAGGTCGTTCTTCAGCTTCTCCAGATTCTTTAATGTGCGGTCTTTCGGCGGCTGTTCTTCCTTTTTCTTTCGCTGCTCAAGCTTATAATAAACCGCATTCCTCTCAGCAAGCTCCAGCAGCTTCAGCTTGTCACCTTTTGCAGGCACAGTATATTTATTTCCTTCGAATAGAATATCAGGCATGAACGGTACGATTATCTCATGGGAATCGCTTGACAACCTCTGCCTGATTTCGGTGATTGCCGTGCTTAACACCGACTCCTTTTCCTCATTAACCCTGCTTATAATATCGACCGTATATGCCTGTATTACAGCACCATCTATCACTTTAAGGTAATTGATATAGAAGTTATCGTTGTCCTGTGTCAATGCAAAAACATCGACGTTTTTGATAGTTGTACTTACTATTGTTGACCTGCTCCGGTATTTTGACAGGATTTCTATTTTTTCCTTGATGATCTGGGCCTCTTCAAAACGAAGATCAGCCGAATACTCTTTCATCAATCCCTTCAGATGTCCTATAACCGCGGATATATTCCCCTTCAGTATTTCTCTGATCTGCTGAATGCCCTGGGAATAGTCATCCTCACTCTGAAGCCCGATGCAAGGTGCTTTGCAATTGCCAATATGATATTCGAGACATGCCTTGAATTTCCCTGCAGCTATATTTGGTCTCGTGAGGTTCAGGGTGCAGGATCTGAGCTTATATAACTGTCTGATGAGTTCAAGGAGTATCTTTACCATTAGTCCTGATGTGTAGGGGCCGAAATAAAGCGAACCATCCCTGATCGTATTACGTGTGCTGAACACTCTCGGAAATGGTTCCTTCTTTATGCATATCCACGGGTATGTTTTATCGTCCTTTAAAAGTATATTGTATCTTGGCTGGTGCTTTTTAATAAGGTTGTTCTCAAGTAAGAGTGCATCTGATTCGTATTCAACAACTATATGTTTTATGCCGTAAGCCCTGTCGAGCATGACTGTTGTCTTTCCCGACTGGTGTTTTGTAAAGTATGAGGCCACCCGTTTTTTCAGGTTTTTTGCCTTCCCGACATACAGAATATTCCCGTAACCGTCAACAAACTGGTATACGCCTGGTTTCCCCGGCAAACCTGATACTATTTCCTTATGATTCTTAATCAATGCTATAACTAATAATCTTGTAAATATACTAAATAGCTGTATTAATCCCCCCTTGAGGGGGGATGCCACGCTCAGCGTGGCAGGGGGGTCACTTCTCTTTTATATTTGTTATTCTGTAAACAATGGTACAAACCGGAAGAGCTTTCCGTCGAAAAGCCCCTTATCACTAAGCTTTAATTCAGGTATAACCAGTAACGCCATGAATGACAATGTCATAAATGGAGCCGACATCTTACATCCCATTGCTCTGACCAGAACTGAAAGCGCCTCATATTTCCCGGCAACAAACTGAACGGGCAGATCAGTCATAATGCCAGCGATCCCGAGCTGTAGCGACCTGACCGTTTTTCCATCAGCTACAGATAATCCCCCTCTTATCCTGACAACCTCATTGACTGCATTGATGATATCCTGATCTGAAACTCCTATACATATTATATTATGGCTGTCGTGTGCCACTGAGCTGGCAAATGCTCCTCTTTTCAGACCAAATCCCCTGATAAATCCGATAGCAGGTGGTCCGTCATTATACCTGTCTTTCACGACTATCTTGAGTATGTCTTCGGCAGGGTCTGATTCCAGGTAATCTCCTTTTGTTTTCACTGCAATGATTTCTTTTGTTATCAGGTCTCCGTCTTGGGCTTCAATAACTCTGAATCTGTCTTTCTCACGCCGAATCCGTATATCACTGCCCGCGATCTCTGACGATCTGAATTTGTTTACATGATCAGCTTTATCGTATCTGAACAGAACTCTTCCATCTTCAAAAATCTTTTCTCCGTTTATCCATGTCTCTTCGACATTCATTTCCTTCAGATCGTCAACTATAATAAAATCCGCCGGATCTCCCGGCCGGAGCAATCCGGCATCAAGGTTATAATGAATCGCGGGATTAATAGTGCAGCTGCGAACTGTATTGAATACATCAAATCCTTCTGAGATAAGCTGAGCTACCATTTTATTTATGTGTCGGTCTTCCAGTGTTTCCGGGTGCATGTCATCGCTGCACAGCATAACCATAGACGGATATATCCTGATAAGCTCTTTGAGAGTATCCAGATTTCTTGCCGCGCTGCCTTCGCGGATAAGCACCTTCATGCCGAGCCCTATTTTCTCTTTTGCTTCTTTAAGAGTTGTGCATTCGTGATCTGTTGAAATGCCGGCTGCTATATATTTTTTCAGGTCTTCACCCGTTAGTCCGGGTGCATGTCCGTCTATCGGTTTCCCCAGTTTTTTAGCTGCGATTAATTTATTATGAACCTCGGGGTCGTTTAGTATCACACCCGGATAGT
>JADDYF010000380.1 GCA_015712185.1 Bacteroidales bacterium | reverse complement strand
CTGCCCTTGTTTACCTTCATCGGAACCTCCACCTTGAAATTGATGTTCTTTCTTTCTCCGGGCAGTACTGACATCTGCCCGATATTGTATCCTCCGGCTTTCATGAAATAGTTCCATCCTGCCGGCAAGCCTGATACAGATAGATCAACATTTTTTATCTCACCGCTGTTATTTATCAGATCAACAGTATAATCAACTGATTCTCCCGGGGCTACAGAGACCCTTGTATATGGAGTATACAAATTAACTTCTGCTCCGGACTTTGAAGCACTGAGAATGAATAAAATAATCACCTGAATGGCTGACAGGACCAGCCTGAATGATTTAGCACAAACTGACATAAAAAATCCTCCATTAATTTTAAATGACGATCGGTACAAGGCGCAAAAATAAAATCTGACCCGAATTTTAAAAATGCTTTTTATTAAAAAATTTTATAAAAATCTTAATCTTTTGTTAAAATAGCATTAAGCACTGCTTACTCCATGAGCAGTATAACAGGTTTCAACCGGAGGAATCAGGAAATATGTAATTTTACAGGCAGGAAAAAAATTGCATTTACAATAAATTTTAATAATTCAATATTATGTCACTTACGGAAAAAATATCAGGCGATTTGATTGCTGCTATGAAAACAAAGGACACCGTTGTTCTTGAATCATTAAGGGCAGCGAAAACAGCGTTTATTCTTGCACGGAGCGAGAAGGGGGCAGATTCTGTTCTGACAACTGACGAGGAGCTGAAGATCATTCAGAAACTTGTTAAACAGAGAAGGGAATCTGCAGCAATCTATAAGGAAAATAGCCGGATCGATCTGTACGATAAAGAGATTGCCGAAGCTGAGACGCTTGAAAAATATCTGCCTGCCAGGATGAGCGGTGAAGAGCTTGAGAAGGTACTCAGGGATATCATCTCAAGGGTTGGTGCAAAATCTCAGTCCGACATTGGAAAAGTAATGGGTGTTGCAATGAAAGAGCTTGCCGGAAAAGCCGAAGGAAAGGAGATCTCCTCAAAAGTAAAACAGCTGCTGGGGACCTGACAGTCCCCTGAAAATACCAGATCCATGTAACAGGACTGATCCATGGCCTGCCGAACAAGCGGAGCAGGATTGTTGTTTCCTGCTTGTAACTAAATCTCAGACACATGGACTTAACGAAAAAGAAATGCAAACCCTGTGAAGGAGGAATTCCTCCTTTGAATGCGGTGGAAATTGAAGAAATCAAGAAGAATATCTCTGCCGGCTGGACTGTTGTGGATAACCACAAAATAAAAAAAGAATATTTGTTTGTAAACTACAAGCATACAATGGATTTTGTCACCAGGGTTGCTGCACTGGCAGAGGAAGAAGGCCATCACCCGGTGATGCATGTGTATTATTCAAAAGTCGATATTGAACTCTGGACGCACGCAATTAACGGATTATCGGAAAATGATTTTATTATGGCTGCAAAAATTGACAAGCTTTGAAAAGCATGGATTAACGTCACCCTGGCTAAACTCTCGCTATATTTGCATCTTTATTTAATGGATATTAAACAACATGGAGGGCGAAGAAAAAAATAAAACCGGCAGTGGTTTCAAAGAGCTACTCAAGCTTTACAGGTTCCTGAAGCCATACAGGTGGATATTCGCTCTCGGCATGATGTTCCTTCTGATATCAAGCGGGGCAAGTCTTATGTTTCCAAAATTCCTCGGAAACATGGTCGACCTGGGAAATAAGGGAAAAATGATGAGCGAAATATCCCGGACAGGAGTGCTCCTGCTGGTCATCCTTACAGTTCAGGCAGTCTTTTCATACTTGCGGACAAGGATCTTCGTACATGTCACTGAAAAAACTCTTGCCTCAATCCGCCAGCATGTTTACAATCACCTCATAAGGTTACCTATGTCGTTTTTTGCAGAACGCAGAGTCGGGGAACTCAACAGCCGCATCTCATCAGATATATCCATACTGCAGCATTCACTGACTGAAACCCTTGCAGACCTTCTTTCACAGATCCTGATAATTACAGGCGCAATAACACTTATGATGGTCAGCTCATTCAAGCTGACACTGTTCATGCTTTCAATAGTACCGGCTGTGGCACTTCTTGCCTTTTTTGCAGGAAGGGCAATACGGCGGTACTCCAAAAAAGCCCAGTCATATGTTGCCGAATCCAATACCATTGTAGAAGAGACTCTTCAGGGAATCCAGAATGTAAAAGCATTCACCAACGAATTGTTTGAAATAAACCGGTATCGCGATAAGACCAACGAAGTTGCACAGGCCGGCATTAAGGGAGGCAAATACCAGGCAGCTGTTTCATTTATTGTTCTCGGATTTTTCCTGGCAATGGCTGCGGTGATCTGGCGTGGTGCAACACTGATTGCCAGCGGCCAGATGGAAGCAGGACAGCTCTTTTCGTTCGTTATATATTCAGGCTTCATTGCCGGTAACATAGCGGGGATGGCCGGTGTCTATACACGCCTTCAGAGAACTATCGGTGCAGCTGAAAAACTTCTGCTTCTTCTCGATGAACCTGCTGAAGAAATAGATGACAACTATATTCCCGATCCGGTTCATACCCTTCACGGCCAGATCTCGTTTGTCAGTGTGGAATTCAGGTATCCATCGAGGGAAGAGATCGTGGTATTGAAAGATATCAGCTTTACAATCGATCCCGGGCAGCAGGTAGCGCTTGTAGGACCAAGCGGTGCAGGGAAATCCACACTGG
>JADDYF010000378.1 GCA_015712185.1 Bacteroidales bacterium | reverse complement strand
ATCGGCCATTGGTCTGTCAAACTGAAGTTCAATATATGAACTCTTTGCTGTGTAAAGGAGGTTCGGAATACCCGGAGGACTTACATTGACTGTTATCAGGGCTTCTGGTGAATCACCGGTATCATCATGCATCCTGAAATTGAAATTGCCCGCTCCGTTACCTGTTAAGCCGTCCGCTAGGTAGATGACGTTTCTTTCCGGATCTGAAACTGCGATCGGGACAGATGAAATCAGGCTTCCCTTCACACCTCCATCATACTGATAAAGATGACCCTGTGATGGCACAGAAGTTATTACAGCAACCTTAGCGCTGGCATCACCGCCTGTATACTGAAGTTTAATGGTTTTTTCCTCCCCCTGTGCTAAATAGATTGTCTGAGGCACTGCAGCAAGAGGGGGTACGGGTGATGTTGTGAACTTTTGAATTGTACACCAGGAGGTTCCGGTCGCGTTTGTAGCAAACACACCCCAATAATAAGTTGCAGGGATTGTAAGGCCGGTAACATCGTATGTCAGGTTTGATCCTGGATAATAGATAGCAGCTCCGCTCAGGTCAGAATTATTAGAAATATATAATGTATACGAGGTCGCGTATGATGCACTTGACCATTCAAAAGTAAAATCAGCACCTATAACTCCATTTTCAGGAGGATTTAAAAGATGAGTGATGCCAGGACCTGGAAGACTCAGATCTGTAGTAAGGTATATCCCATCATAGGTGGCGTTTGAATTAACTGTATATGACGGACCTGAAGGGGTAAAGGAAATGGCCTGTTCCGGTATTATGGCTGTTGGATTATGATAAGCATACTGTACTCCAGCTGTCCCTGTAGAATTTTCGATTCCAATTGTTGCGCTGATACCATGAGCCCTTGTTGAATTATTATCAACAATCTGTCTGTATTGTATCTGGATTATGTTTGTTGTTTCATATAGGATAACAGTAAAGGTGCCCATGAATATTGGAGCCGTATAAAATCCCATATTCATAAATTGTACAACCAGTTTTTTGTTTGGGGATGCACCAATAGTCGTATACAGGATTTTACCGGTTCCGTCAATTACAAGATCATCCCAGAAAGGTGCAATGAAGTTATTCGGAGCACCATTACTTGGTATAGGATCTTCGGTTTCATCCATGGAACTGCTGCCAAAACTTATCATCCCGTTTGAATTGATGTAAAACTGGCTGTAGACATTTCCAAAAAAAGTAAAGTTAAAGCCAATATTATACGGGCCGTATGATTCATCGTCAGCATATCCGACCTTCGCTATATTGCCAAGATATATTGTTTCAGGAGGCTGCGCCATTACCTCCAGATTTATCAGGAATATCGCTGTAACAAGAATATAACGGAGTTTCATGATATATAAATTATAGTTGTTTTTCAGATACTGAATTTTAAATGCGAGTGTATTAAACAATTATTTTTTATTATCAAATCTTAAAGTTTATAAATTATAAGACTAAAGTTCTGCCTGAAAGGTTGATCTGCCTCAGTAATTTATCAGGCCTTTTATCAAATCTGGTTAAAATTACGAAAAAAATAAGTAAAGGGATTAAATAATTATAAGTAATTACAATTTTCAAGTACAGTCTAAATCGGCATTATCCTGTATAATTTTTAAAGGGAATCTGGCTTATAAATCAAAAAAGGATTCTCTTACGGGGAATCCTTTCATATTTTATTTTTAATGGTTATTTCATTAACCAAATGGTTTATCACCAAATGGAGACTGAAAAGGAGAATCCGTCCCTTTACTGCCACCTCCCCTGGGAGGTGGGTTCGGAGGCATTTCAGTCATCATCACTAAAGAAATCGAATTGTCCAGGGTGATCCTTGTAATTTCAGGTTTACTGTATGATTTCTTTGATGATATAATATCAGATGAAGCCTTCAAATGCAACAGATAATATTTAAATATTTACAAAAATATGTTTTTTACCAGAATAATCAAATTTAATTAATATGGCGTCACGTATCAGGTACATAGACCTGAATCTTTATAGAGAGATCTCTTCCTGTTTCCCTGTAGCCTTTAGTTTATTACAACTTTTCCTACATACCTGTTCAACCCCGATTTTATCTCAACAAAAAATAACCCGCCCGACGATGGAGCCTGAACTCTTATAACAGAGTTTTTACTGAATTCGTTATTCTGGTGGTCCGATACAGTTTTTCCGGCCATATCCAGGATTTTTACAGAACCTGTTTTACCATCCCATTCATCTGAAATAGTTTGAATATTAATTGTATTATTCTGATTGTATATCCTGAATATATTATCGGGTTTTAGTGGTATTTCAATACCAGTTATTGCATTTGTTATTTTCAGAATAAATCTGTCTGGTATCAATCCTGCCGGGGAATCAAAGGTAAGTTCAGACGTGGTTTTCAGATCTGCTGTAAAATGAGTAACATTATCAGTAAGTGTAATACTATAATTATCAAGGCCTTGAAGCTGAGTTGCGGATATCTTATGAATTGTATCAGAGATAAGATTAACAACTACAGGTATTTCAACATATGTATCAGGGAAAGGTTGACCGTTGATTGAATAGTCCACACCATTCATGGAAGAATGGATGCTTGTTAAATCAGAAGACAGAAACATTTTCAGTGCATCAAAATCATAGTCGAAGTCTG
>JADDYF010000217.1 GCA_015712185.1 Bacteroidales bacterium | reverse complement strand
CCGCCCAGATTGCACCTGGTAATTACAGGAATATCTGTGGAAATACAGCAACCGCATGGGGCCTGTTAGCAGCAGCTGAGAAGGCAGGTTTGAAGCTTTTTATAGGATCATACCCGATAACTCCCGCGACCGGCATACTTGAAGAACTTTCAGCACGCAAAGACATGGGTGTCAAAAGTTTCCAGGCTGAAGATGAGATTGCCGGCATATGTACTGCATTGGGTGCCAGCTTTGCCGGCAATCTTGGTGTCACATCTACCTCGGGGCCCGGTCTGGCTCTTAAATCGGAAGCGATAGGGCTGGCAGTTATGGCCGAGCTGCCCGTAGTTATAGTTAATGTTCAGAGAGGCGGTCCTTCTACAGGGCTGCCCACAAAAACAGAACAGGCCGACCTTATGCAGGCACTTTATGGCAGGAATGGTGAATGTCCTGTTGTGGTTATAGCCTCCAGCGCACCGTCCGACTGCTTTCATTTTGCATATGAGTCAGCACGTATCGCACTGGAGCATATGACCCCTGTTCTGCTTCTTACCGACGGGTACCTGGCAAACGGAACTGAACCATGGAGGATACCCGCAATAAAAGACCTGCCTGAAATTAAGCCTCCCTATGCCGGCAGGGAAGAAATTCCGTTTCTTCCTTATAAACGTGATTGCGAGTCACTTGTGCGATCATGGGCAATTCCCGGAACACCCGGACTTGAACACAGAATCGGCGGTCTTGAAAAAACTGTCAAAGGTACAGTATCGTATATACCTGAGAACCATGAGATGATGGTAAGGCAGAGAGCCGGGAAGGTTGAAAAAGTTGCAGAAAAGATTCCTGATCTTTCGGTTTACGGTGAGGAAACAGGTGACCTTCTGGTAGTAGGCTGGGGTGGTTCGAAAGGGTACCTGATGACAGCAGTCAAAGAACTGCAGTCAGAAGGATACAAGGTAAGCCAGACCACCTTCAACTATATTAATCCTTTACCGGGAAATGTAAGGGATGTCTTCAGAAAATTCAAAAGAATTGTGGTCGCAGAGCTAAATCTTGGCCAGTTTGCAGATTACCTGCGTTCGAAATTCCAGGAATTCTCATATGAGCAGCTCAATAAGGTCCAGGGTTTGCCATTTACAATTGGCGAAATAAAGGAAAAATGCATTAAAATACTGGAGGAAAAATAAGATGGCAGAAACAAAACAATATCAATATACTCCGAAAGATTTCAAAAGCGATCAGGAAGTAAGATGGTGTCCTGGCTGCGGCGATCATGCAGTGTTAAATGCAGTCCAGAAGGCTCTCTCCGAACTTGATATCCCCAGAGAGAAATACGCTTTCATATCAGGGATTGGCTGTTCGTCGAGGTTTCCGTATTATATGAATACATACGGATTCCATGGTATTCATGGCCGCGCATCTGCAATAGCCACTGGTGTGAAAACAGCAAATCCCGGCCTGTCGGTCTGGCAGATAACAGGTGACGGAGATGCGCTGGCAATCGGCGGTAATCATTTTATACATGCTGTCCGCAGAAATATCGATATTAATATTATCCTGTTCAATAATGAAATCTACGGTTTAACAAAAGGACAGTATTCACCGACATCTGAGAAAGGACTGGTAACGAAAACATCACCCTATGGGACTGTCGAGGAACCGTTTTCGGTAGGAGAGCTGGTAATAGGAGCAAAAGGTAAATTCTTCGCCAGGACTATCGATTCAAATGTCAGCCTTTCAACCCAGATCTATATTGAAGCGGCAAAACATAAGGGTACATCGGTGATAGAGGTGCTTCAAAACTGTATTATATTCAACGACGGAATCCACGATTCGGTAGCAGGAAAAGATGTTCGGGACGACAGAATGATAATTCTCAGGCATGGTGAACCGATGAAATTTGGCAAGGATGGCGATAAGGGACTGATACTGGACGGATTGAAGCTAAAGGTTGTCACACTTGGCGAGAATAGTATAACCGAGAAGGATCTTCTGGTCCATGATGCTGTTGAACCTAATCCCGGAATTCAATATATGCTGGCTAATATGCGATATCCCGAATACCCGGTGGCAATGGGTATCATAAGATCAGTGCCCGGTCATTCTTATGAAGCTGATGTTGAGGAACAAATCAGGGAGATTCAGAAGCTGTCAAAAATAAAATGCATGGACGACCTGCTGACCAGCGGATCAACATGGAAAGTTGACTGATTGCGTTATCCGGCCTTGTCCGTTTGTTCGTGCGGTAACCGGGAATTTTTGTAATTTTACTTCCTGGTTTTTCTCTTTGAGCCGCTGAATGGAAGACAAGAATCAAATAAGCCCTGAATATCACCGTCTGCTTCATGAGCAGCATGAACGGTTGAAGGAGCTTGCATGCATCAATCAGACTACCTATATCCTGAAGGAAGGTAAGCCGATTGAAGAGACACTTCAGCAGATAGTGCTGCTTTTACCTGCAGCCTGGCAATACCCGGAATATACTGTAGCCCGCATAAGATTTAATGATAAGTTTTTTGAGACCCCCGATTTCCAGGAGACACCCTGGAAAATGACCCAGGATTTTAATACTATTGATAACGAAAAAGGAATTATTGAAATTCATTATACAAAAGAATTCACTCTTGAGAAAGAAGGACCTTTTTTAAAGGAAGAGAGAGATCTTATTCTGAATATATCCAGTCTGATTACCGGATATGTTAATAGTTATAAAGCCCGCGATATCATCAGAATGACAAAGATCTCCTTGAACGATAGTGAAGATCTGAAGAATGTTTCAAGCAGAAAGTTATTGCAGAAATTTCTCGAACGCCATAACGCTGAACGAGATGTATTCCATGATCTGCAACCATTTAAAGTAAAGGAAATTCTTCTTGTTGCAAACCTTTATGATGCTTATTCTATAGAAGGAGAAGGCAGGTTTTCGGATCATATGCTCGGCGAATATTACCAGTTGAGCCTTACATCACTTCCCCGGGTAACTGGAGTCTCAAGCGAGGAAGAAGCTTTTAACCGGTTAAGAGCCAGGCATTATGATATGGTGATTATCATGATTGGTGTTCATAAGGAGAGCCCAATGTCACTTTGCCGGAAAATAAAGGATAAATATCCTTATCTCCCCACTTTCCTGCTTCTTAATAATCCTGAAGATGTCCCTTTTGTAAATAAACAAAAAACCAGAGGTGTGCCATTTGATAATTATTTTGTCTGGACTGGAGAATCTAAAGTATTTTTTGCCATGGTGAACCTTCTTGAAGACAGGGTAAATGTTGATAATGATACAAAAAAAGGGCTCACAAGAGTAATTCTGATTGTTGAAGATTCCGCTGAATACTACTCAAGCTATCTGCCCATGTTATACACCCTGGTGATGGAGCAAACCAGAAATCTGATTGAGGATGTTTCAACCGATGAGCTTTATAAAGTGCTTAAGCTAAGAGCCAGACCAAAGATAATGCTTGCTTCAAACTGGGAAGATTCTATCACGATATTCAATAAATTTAAGGACAGCCTGTTGTGCGTGATTTCCGATATGCGTTTCCCCAGAAATGGGATAATACAGGATATAGCTGGTTTTGATCTTATTCAACACATCAAGGCAGGTCTGCCAAACCTGCCTACAGTGCTTCAGTCATCAGATCCGGAAAATGCTAAATATGCTTATATATTAAAATCAAATTTCATAAACAAGAATTCCCAAACACTTTTACAGGATCTTAAGTCATTTATAAACTATTACCTTGGATTCGGTCATTTTATCTACAGAGATAACGAGGGTCGTCAGATCGCAGTGGCAAAGTCGATGAAAGAGTTTGAGGCATACCTTGAAACAGTTCCTGAAGATTCTCTGGCTTATCATGCGATGAAGAATCATTTCTCGTTATGGTTGATGGCCAGAGGTGAGGTTAAAATAGCCAAGCTGATCAATCCTATAAAAGTAACTGATTTTAACAGTCTTAAGGAACTCAGGGAATACCTCGTCGATATAATCCGGAAACGTCGATGGGAGATGAATAAAGGCAGAGTTGTCAATTTTGAGGAATCCGCTATAATTGATGAAACAAATGTTGTGAGTCTCGCTGGCGGATCGCTGGGAGGAAAAGGAAGGGCTCTGGCTTTTATTAACACACTGATATACAGTTTTGAATTGGGGAAACTTCTGCCTGGTATCAAAATAAAGAATCCGATAACAGGTATAATCGGGACAGATGAATTTGATATGTTCATGGAGCGTAACCATCTGTGGAACAAAGTTAAAGAGGAGAAAGCATATGATATCATTCAAAAGGATTTCCTTTCAGGAAGTCTAAGCTATACTCTCGAAAAGAAGTTAAGGATTTTCATTAAGCATATTGAAAAGCCTGTTGCTGTACGGTCATCGAGTTTATTCGAAGATTCTACAAACCATCCGTTTTCAGGTGTATTTGGAACATATCTTCTTCCCAATAATCATCCGGAATTCGAGGTCAGACTCCGGCAGTT
The DNA here is from genome assembly GCA_015712185.1 of Bacteroidales bacterium. Taxonomy (GTDB): domain Bacteria; phylum Bacteroidota; class Bacteroidia; order Bacteroidales; family VadinHA17; genus LD21. The sequence continues at coordinate 2,778 of JADDYF010000217.1, read as the reverse complement.
GTGTGATGCCATCAAACTTGTTTTTTCGTCAATATACACAAAGAGTGCACGCACCTATTTTGAGTCCATCAAGTATAAAATCGAACAGGAAAAAATGGCTGTTGTTATACAGGAGGTTGTCGGAAACCAGTTTGAGGATACCTTCTATCCACATATCAGCGGGACAGCTCAATCGTTCAATTATTACCCGGTGGCACATATGAAACCAGAGGATGGATTTGCTGTAGCAGCAGTAGGTCTGGGACATTATGTTGGCGAAGGAGAGAGGGCTGTAAGATTTTCTCCGGTTTATCCGGAGCTTGATTTCATGTCACACAATGATCTCTATAAGAATTCGCAGGTTCATTTCTATGCTGTGGATTTGGCGAAGAAAAATCTTAACCTGCTTGAGGGAGAGAATGCGGGACTGATCATTCTCGACATTTCAGCAGCTGAAAGGCACGGTACCCTGAAACACTCTGCATCCGTCCTGAATATTGATAATGATGCGATCATGCCCGGACTGGATGCTCCCGGTCCACGAGTCGTTAATTTTGCCGATATTCTGAAATATAATTATATGCCACTGGCTTCAACACTTAGAACAGTCCTCGATATTGTTACTGAAGCAACAGGAAATCCAACAGAGATAGAATTTGCTGTTGACCTTACAAAAGATGATACTGGTAATGCATCGTTTTACTTACTTCAGCTTAAGCCTCTGATAGGAAGTGGAGCAGGATACAATATTGATCCTGAGAGTATAAACCGGAATGAACTGATTCTTGAAACAAAAAAGAGTATGGGCAACGGCCTGATCGATAATATTACCGATCTTATCTATCTTGAAACCGAAAAGTTTGATAACCTCCAGACTGCAGGGATGGCTGACGAGATTGACAGATTTAATGAAAAGATGCTGAAGGAGGGTCGTAAGTATGTTCTCATTGGTCCGGGCCGGTGGGGTACAAAAGACAAATTCATTGGTATACCTGTCGTATGGCCTCAGATTTCGAACGCTAAGGTTATTGTTGAATTAGGTCTCACCGATTTTCATCTTGATGCATCACTCGGATCTCACTTTTTCCATAATGTCACATCTATGAGTGTCGGCTATTTTTCAATCAATCCTGATCCTGATAGCGGAATGATCTGCTGGGATAAGATTAAGCAGCAGGAAGTTATTGGGCAGGGAAGGTTTTTTAGGCATGTCAGGTTTGAAAAGCCTATGATAATAAGGATGGATGGAAAGAAGGGTATAGCTGTTATCTCAATGAATCAATAAAACCATGTACTATGTCGATTGTTGAAGGGATACTGGACCTGCAGAAATACGATTTTACGGATACATCCTTCGATCTTCTGATGCAGAAACGGATCCACCGTGTACTGATGATCTGCAGTAATTATGACAATTACATGCTCGAGGAAGATGGCAGGATTGATGAACAGATCTTTAATGAATATGTCTCGTTAAATTTGCGTTATCCCCCCACCTTTGTTCAGACGGATAATGCCGATGATGCTTTCAGTATCCTCGAGAAGGGAAATGTCGATCTGGTGATTCTGATGCTGAGCGTAAAGGGTACTGATGTCTTTACCCTGGCAAAAAAGATAAAGGGTAAATATGAAAATATCCCGATTGTCGTCCTTACATACTTTTCACGGGAGGTATCCCTCCGGCTTGAGGGAGAGGACCTTAGCGCCATCGATTATGTATTTTGCTGGCTGGGTGATGCTGCTCTTATACTCGCAATAATCAAGCTGATCGAGGACAGGATGAATGCCGAACATGATATTGAGAATATCGGTGTTCAGGCAATTATCCTTGTTGAAAACTCAATAAGGTATATCTCATCGTACCTTCCGAATATCTACAGGATTGTGCTATTACAGTCGCTGGATTTTCAGCGTGAAGCGTTGAACGAGCACCAAAGGATGCTGAAAATGAGAGGTCGTCCCAAGATACTCCTGGCAAATAATTTCAATGATGCACTCGCTCTCTACAAAAAGTACAAGTATAATGTTCTGGGAATAATTTCTGATATAAGCTATAAAAGAGACAATCTTACTGATGAGAATGCCGGTATCGAGCTCTGCAAGGTGGTTATGGCTGATGATGATAAAGTTCCGTTCCTGTTTCAGTCATCAAGCTCAGTACACAGGGAGATTGCAGAAAGGCTGGGAGCCGGATTTCTGAATAAATATTCAAAATCTCTTTCCATTGAGCTGCGCAACTTCATAATTCAGAACCTTGCTTTCGGTCCATTTGTCTTCAGAAATCCTGATACGATGGAACCGATAGCCATAGCCACTGACCTGCAGAGTCTTCAGCAGAAACTGCTCACAGTGCCCGACAATTCGCTGGAGTATCATGCCACAAGAAACCACTTCTCAAAATGGCTGAATGCAAGGGCGCTCTTCCCTGTTGCCCAGATGTTCAAATATATCAGGAAGGAAGATTTCAAAACCCTGGAAGAGATGAGACGTTTTCTTTATGTCGCCATATCGAGCTTTCGCCTCGGAAAGGGAAGGGGAGTAATAGCAAAGTTTGACAAGTCAAGTTTTGACGAATACCAGATTTTCTCGCGTATCGGTGAAGGTTCTATCGGAGGTAAAGCCAGGGGACTTGCCTTTATCAACAGGATCATAAAGAATCACAAGCTGTTCAATATGTTTCCTGATGTCCTCATTACAATTCCGAGGACGGTTGTTCTGAGCACCGATATCTTCGACGAGTTTATGGATCATAACAACCTTTACAGCGTAGCCCTGTCCGATCTTCAGGATGGTGAAATA
>JADDYF010000367.1 GCA_015712185.1 Bacteroidales bacterium | reverse complement strand
TCGCAGGCACTGATGGTGGGAAGAAGATAGGCGGAAGTATTTTGTCCGTAAAGCAGGTAAATCACAGGATAGCTGATTGTTGATTGATGATAACTTCTCGGTAGCCAGATCAGTAGAGTTCTGTCTTCATTTGTTGTTTCGGAATGTAGTTTCCGGTACTTCCCGATAACAATATTGTCACCATCATTCTGAGAATAGGTTTTCAGAAAGCTTACCGCAAACAGGGAAAAAAGTACCAGGATTCTTTTCATTCTTGAATAATTCTTAAGTGATCAAAAGGCAACTGATACATAGATTATCCTCTGTATATCCGTTACACAACTGGAATTACGGGCTACCATTCTGACATATTGATCTGGCAGCCATAAGCTCAGAATAGGAATTCGCCAGGCGCCATCCTTTGTTGAAAGTCTCTCATAAACTTTTTCAGTTTATATAGACTAATTTAACAAAATGCCTGAATATGAATAATATGTATTTTACAGATTGCTCAATGGAGTTTCCTGAATGACCACAATTGACTGCAGATTACTCGTAACTCAGGGAGTCTGCAGGATTTGAGGTTGCTGCGTTAAATCCTTCAGAATCCTTATTCAAAGCAAGGTACACCGGCGAGGTGATGAAGAATTGTTTCAGCATGATTCCTAGTGCTTAACCGGATTCCTGTCCTAATTCTCAAAGAGATCAGAGTAGAATTTTCTGACATAATTCTCCGGTATCTTATCGACGGGGTATGCACCGTGCATCAGCACATGAACCCACCGGCCGTCTCTTCTCTCCAGAACTCCGGTCTGGAAGACGTCTTTAAGACATGATTCCACACCTTTATAAGCACTGCAGTCATCGAGATAACAAGAGTACCATGCGACATCACCGGAATGTGAAAAGACTATTCTCAGATCCCTGAATGCGAAGCTGGTCCCCCTGAAATCAGGATCTTTCCACACTTCAGAATATTTTTTCATGCTATCGAGTCCGATAACCTTACTGTCGGAAAAGAGCCAGAAGTGAAACAGATCCTCTGCCCATAATTTATACATTGCTTCAAAATCCTTTTCAATGGCCCAGCCAATAGCTTGTTCAATAGTGCGCTTAACGGCTTCATAGTCGTCCGATATATCTTTTGCAACAGCATTATGCCGGTTTATATCACACGAAGACATCACTGCAAAAATCAATGTGACAGGGATAATTTTATACATTTTCATATCATTTATATATATATATCAAAGATAGAAATATAACAGGTTTTTAATGGATTACAGATTCACAAACCAGTGATACGAATTTACAATTAGCATTATCATATTATTCTTTAACTTTCCGGAAAAAACGAATGAAATCATACCGTAAAGAGCTTTGGTTTGAGACGCCTGCACGGCGTGCATTTATTAACATTACAGGACAGGTTGAAAATTGCCTTGCAGAAAGCGGTATACAGCAGGGCCTTATACTCGTTAATGCGATGCATATCACGGCAAGCGTCTTCATTAATGATGACGAAAGCGGCCTGCACCACGATTTTGAAGTATGGTTAGAGAAGCTTGCACCCGAAAAGCCACACAACCAGTACAAGCATAATGGTTTCGAGGATAATGCCGATGCGCATATAAAACGCACCGTAATGGGGCGTGAGGTGGTTTGTGCAGTGACAAATGGTAAACTGGACTTTGGTCCCTGGGAACAGATCTTTTATGGAGAGTTCGACGGCAAACGGCGTAAGAGAGTGCTGGTTAAAATAATAGGGGAATAATCCCCGTCCCGACCTCAGGTCGGGAGGGGGTTGTGGGGTTGGCTTCAAGCCAGCTTCATATCCTTAATGATCTCTTCAATCCTTTGATCAAGTAGCTTCACTGTTTCCTCATATTCTGCAGCCGAATCCAGCCTCGCATTGACACTGAAATAGAATTTTATCTTGGGCTCGGTGCCCGAAGGCCTGACTGATATCTTGGAACCGTCTTCAAGGAAAAACTGAAGCACATCTGATTTCAGCAGTTCAATCCTGCCCGTTTTACCTGTTATTAAATCTTTTGTGGTGAGTGTTTTATAGTCATCCACGCGGATAACTTTACTGTTGTTGATGATTTTGGGAGGGTCATCCCTGTATCCTTTCATCATCGCTTTGATCTCATCAGCACCCTCTTTCCCCTTTCTGACCAGATTTATCAGTTTTTCCTTATAAAATCCGTACTGCCCATATATATCGATGAGGAGTTCAAACACTGTTCTACCCTTGCTCTTTGCCCATGCCATAACCTCCGCAGCAAGGGCACATGAAGCAACAGCATCCTTATCCCTCACATAATCACCTGGCAGGTATCCGTAGCTCTCTTCACCGCCGCCGATATATTTTTCCCTGCCCTCAAGTTCCTTTATCAATGCGGCAAAAAATTTGAATCCTGTAAGGACATTGTAGCATTTAACATTATGATCCTCTGCGATCTTGTCAAGGAGGTCAGTCGTAACTATCGTTTTGATGATGTACTCATTCCCTTTATATTTCTTCCTTTCTCTGAACTGAGACAGAATATACCAGGTGAGAAGGACACCGGTCTGGTTACCGTTGAGAATTATGAATTCACCTTTTTTGTTTTTTACCGCCAGACCCAGCCTGTCTGCATCCGGATCAGTTGCCATAACAAGTTCGGCTCCGGTTTCATCTGCCCTTCTGATTGCCATCTTCAATGCGTCAGGCTCCTCCGGATTGGGAGACTTGACAGTGGGGAATCTGCCATCTGTGATGTCCTGCTCAGGGATATTGATAATATTCTTAAAGCCATATAATCTTAGAGCCGGAGGTACCAGCATGATACCGCTGCCATGGATAGGTGTATAAACAATTGCAGTATCAGAGTACTTCCTGATGATTTCCGGATTCAGGCTCATCTTTAGAACCTCCTGGAGGAACAGATCATCAGTTTCCTTTCCGATAATCTTTATCTTATCTTTTCTGCCATTAAGTTTTATTGCATTAACAGATTTTATCTTTCTTACTTCTTCAATTATTCCGGTGTCGTGCGGTTCCACCACCTGGCCGCCGTCGTCCCAGTATGCTTTATAACCGTTATATTCGGGAGGATTATGGGATGCTGTAATAACAACACCGCTCTGGCATTTGTAATGGCGGATGGCAAAGGAGAGCTCAGGTGTGGGACGCAGGGATTCAAAGAGGTACACTTCAAACCCGTTTGCTGAAAAGATGTTCGCTGTCGTCTCTGCAAAATACCTGCTGTTATTACGGCAGTCGTGGGCAATTGCAACCCTGATTTCATTGTTCCCAAACTGTTTTATAAGGTAATTGGCAAGCCCCTGGGTGGCCATTCCAAGTGTATAAATATTCATCCTGTTAGTGCCTGCGCCCATTATTCCCCTGAGGCCGCCTGTCCCGAATTCAAGATCCCGGTAAAACGCATCAATCAGTTTCTTTTCATCCTTTTCGAGCATTTCGCGTACCTCGTACCGTGTTTCTTCATTAAACTCTTTACCAAGCCATGTCTGAGCCTTCTTTCGGATTTCTTCTATCTGTAACATATAGATAATTTTATTTCAGGTCTTCTTTCTGTTCTTCGAGAGCTTAAAGGTAAAATCGCAGACAGAACCAGTGTCTTAATTTAAAGCTGCAAAGTAATAATGAAATCTATAGTAATTGTTTGATGCATTTCTGTAAACTACTCCTCCAGTGTGGTATTACAAGGTTATAGTTTTCTTTTATTTTGCTTTTGTCGAGTACAGAGTATACCGGTCTTTGAACAGCTGACGGATAATCTTTTGTAAGGATCGGCAGGATCGGGCACTGCAGTTCCGTCTTATTAATAATTTCGACAGCAAAATCGTACCAGCTGCATACTCCTTCATTCGAATAATGATAAATACCTGCATTGAATGTCATCCGATTTCTTATCACGCCGGTGACAATTGTAATTATTGCTTCAGCCAGATCAGCAGCCCATGTCGGCGTTCCGGTCTGATCATAAACTACCTTCAGATAATCATTTTTCCTTGCCCTGGTCAGTATAGTTTTGACAAAATTGGAGCCAAAAACGGAATAGAGCCACGACGTCCTGATTATCATCGAGTTGTTATAGGATAATGCTGCCTTTTCACCATCGAGTTTTGAGCGTCCGTAAGCTCCGACAGGAGCCGGCTCTGAATTTTCGCTGTATGGTTTATTGGATTTACCGTCAAATACGTAGTCGGTTGAGATATGAATGAATTTACATTCTGAACCTTTGATGGCATCGGAGATATTCCTGACACCTGTTCCGTTGATAAGCGCTGCCTTCGCGGGTTCGTTTTCAGCCTTGTCTACATTGTTATAGGCAGCACAATTAATGATCCAGTCAGGATGATTTGCATCAATAAAACGTTTTACCTCTTCTTCATTTGTTATATCAAGCTCGGTTATATCGGTGAAAATAAACTCATACCCGGGGAATCTTCCTGAAACAGTTTTCAATTCATTCCCGAGCTGTCCTTCAGATCCTGTTATTAGTATTCTGGCCATAACAATTTATTTTCAGAAGTTTTTTTCAGCCTCAAGGAATCCAGGATGCTTTAAATCTTTATCGCTGATTATAGCCTTATCAGGTTCCGTTTTCCAGTCTATACCGAGAAAAGGATCTTTAAGTGAGATTCCTCTTTCATATTCGCGATTATATACATTATCGCATTTGTACTGGATAATTGCGACATCGCTCAGAACAGAAAAACCATGGGCAAATCCTTTAGGAATAAATAGCTGGGTTTTATTTTCCGAATCAAGATCGATCCCGTACCATTTACCAGATGTTGCTGAATCTTTTCGCAGATCGACAGCTACATCAAATATTTTACCAACGACTACCCTTATTAGCTTTGCCTGGTCAAAAGGCCGCAGCTGATAGTGCAATCCCCTGATAACCCCCCTGACAGATTTTGATTCATTATCCTGGACAGGAGCAAAAGAGATTCCTGCCTCCATGAACGACTTGTATTTATAGCTTTCAAAAAAATATCCCCTGCTGTCAGTAAAAACATCGGGCTGAACAACAACAAGATCTTTAAATCCTGTCTCAATGATCTTCATTTAACTTCAATGTTTTTCTTAAACTATCCTAACGTATCTCTTCTGATGCAATTTTTAAGAGATATTTTCCGTACTGGCTGTTCCTGAATGGTTCGGCAAGTGCAATAAGCTGCTTTTTATCGATAAATCCTCTTTTAAATGCAATTTCTTCGATGCACGAAGCTTTCAACCCCTGCCTCTGTTCGAGTGTAGCAATGAAATTGGCTGCCTGCAGCAGGCTGTCACAGGTGCCGGTATCAAGCCATGCCATTCCACGACCCATGATCTTTACCTCAAGTGTACCCTCCTCAAGAAACAGTTTGTTGAGATCGGTAATCTCCAGCTCCCCCCGGGCTGATGGTTTGAGTGACTTAGCCCTGGCGACGACACTGTTGTCATAGAAGTAAAGACCTGTAACTGCATAGTTTGATTTGGGCGCAATGGGTTTCTCTTCAATACTTATTGCTCTTAAACCTGCATTGAATTCCACAACACCGTAACGTTCCGGATCATTTACATAATACCCGAAGACACATGCGCCTTTCTTTAACTGAGCAGTATTTAGGAGAACATCACCAAAACCGTGACCATAAAAAATATTATCACCAAGTATCATGCATACAGGATCGTCTGCAATGAATTTCTCACCAAGGATAAAAGCCTGGGCAAGCCCTTCGGGAGCAGATTGTTCGATATATGAGAACTTTATTCCCAGTGAGGAGCCGTCGCCAAGAAGGTTACGGAATCCCGGCAGATCGCGCGGAGTGGATATTACCAGTATCTCACGTATGCCGGCAAGCAGCAGTACAGATAACGGGTAATATATCATAGGTTTGTCGTATACCGGGAGTATCTGTTTCGAAATAGCAAGAGTAATAGGATAGAGTCTTGTTCCTGAACCACCTGCGAGAATAATGCCTTTCATAATTCTGAATTATGTAGCCGTTATTAAATATCTGTACCAGTTTCCCGTTGCCTGTTGTCTGTTGCCGGTTGGCCCCTAACTTCTCCCGATCCCAAAATATTTGAATCCATGCTTCTTCAATTCAGCCGGATCATATATATTTCTGCCATCGAACATCACCTTACCTTTCATCAGCCTGCCCAGCTTACTGAAATCAGGTAAATGGAACTCTGCCCACTCGGTCATGAGCGCCAGCGCGTCAGCACTGGCTGCTGCTTCATACGGATCAACTGCATAGATGATTTTATTTCCGAGAAGCTTTTTTGTTTCATTTATTGCTGCCGGGTCGTATGCCCTGACTTTTGCCCCCGTTTTAAGCAGTTTCCCGATAAGGTAAAGAGACGCTGATTCCCTGATATCATCCGTTTTAGGTTTAAAAGACAATCCCCAGATGCCTATTGTCTTCATTTTGAGGTTATCCCTGAAAAACTTATTCATCTTGTTAAAGATGACATTCTTCTGGAACTCATTAGCCTTCTCCACTGCTTTGACTACATTCAGCTCATAACCATTATTCTCTGCGGTCCTGATGAGGGCTTTCAGATCTTTCGGGAAGCATGAGCCCCCATACCCTGTACCGGGGTACAGGAATTTATTTCCGATCCTCGAATCGCTGCCGATCCCTTTGCGTACATGATTGACATTTGCGCCAAGGATATCACATAGATTGGCTATCTCGTTAATAAAGCTGATCCGGGTTGCCAGCATAGCATTTGCAGCATATTTTGTGATCTCAGCCGAGGGAATGTCCATGAAGAGGATCGGATGATTATTCAGGACAAACGACATGTAGAGCCTTCTCATTATCTCAGCTGTTTTCTCATTGTCGACACCGATCACGATCCTTTCCGGTTTAAGAAAGTCTTCAACGGCAGCACCCTCTTTCAGGAATTCAGGATTTGATGCCATACCGAAATTGATACTGACTTTGCGCTTATTCAGCTGATCCTTTATCACTCTCCTGATCTTTTCGGAAGTTCCGACCGGAACCGTACTTTTAGTAACAATAACTATATATTCTTTAATGACGCTCCCTATCTCTTTTGCAACAGAAAGAACATGTTTGAGGTCTGCATTCCCGTCCTCACCGGGCGGAGTGCCGACCGCAATGAAAATGACCTCTGAACCTTCAATTGCCGATTTCAGGTCTGTTCCAAAGGATAATCTCTTTTTTTCAACATTATGCCTGATCATGCTTTCCAGTCCGGGTTCATAGATGGGCACAGTACCCTCCCTCAGCTGATTTATTTTGTTTTTATCGTTGTCGACGCATACAACATCTACGCCGCTCTCGGCAAAACAGGTTCCTGTAACCAGTCCGACATAACCCGTGCCAATTACTGTGATTTTCATTGCTGTGTAAAAAGTTCAGTTTGTAGTACAATATGTTACAAAGATAATATTACCCGCGAGAAATAGAAATCAGTAATAGTTACTGGCTTTTAAAGTCCTCAAAGACTGCTCCAGAACCTGTATTAATTCATGAATTTTTTATAAATTTATTAAATAATTATCCTATCTTTGCGCACTTAAATTTTCAAAATAATGTCTAACTTATTAATTTTTAGTTCTTTTAAATTTAACTTATGACTGAAAGCAAGAAAAAAACTACCAAGAAAGAGGTTGTTGAAAAAAATGAAGCCGATGAAAAGCCGGTAAAGAAAGCAAAGGTTAAAGAACCAAAGGAGAAACCTGTAAAACAAGTACTTGAAGAAGAAGTACTGCATGTCGACGAAGAAACCGAAGTTATAACAAAAGTTCAGAAAAAGGGTGCAGAAGAATTGAATGCGGAGGTAACTTCTGAAACGGAGGTTGCCGTACCCGCTGATCTGGAGATCAAAGACCAGCCTGCAGAAGAAAAGAAAGACAAGAAGCCAAAAAAAGTAGAAGCTGCGACAGAACCTGAATCTCAAAGCGGTGGAGAGCTAAAGAGAGAGAGTAAGGTCGCTGTTTCACCGGATGAATTTGACTGGGATGGTTTTGAAAGTGAAGAACTAAAAAATTCACCAAGATATAAAGAATATGAAGCACTGTATGATGAGACGCTCTCAACCGTTGCCGTTGATGAGGTCGTTACAGGTACAGTGATACAGATGACATCACGCGAAGTTGTCATAAACATCGGATATAAGTCAGAAGGTGTCGTCAGCCTTAATGAATTCAGATATAATCCGAATCTTAAAGTAGGGGACAAGGTGGAAGTGTATGTTGAAAGCCAGGAAGACAAAAAAGGACAGCTTCTGCTTTCGCATAAGAAAGCCCGTGCAATAAATTCATGGGACAGGGTTAATGCATCTCTCGAGAAAGACGAAATAATAACCGGTTATATAAAATGCCGGACCAAAGGCGGTATGATTGTCGATGTGTTTGGTATCGAGGCATTCCTGCCGGGATCACAGATAGATGTCAAGCCCATTCGCGACTATGATGTTTTCGTCGGCAAGACAATGGAGTTCAAAGTTGTGAAAATCAACCAGGAGTTCAAGAATGTTGTGGTGTCGCATAAGGCCCTTATTGAAGCTGAGCTCGAACAGCAGAAGAAGGAGATCATTGCCCGTCTGGAAAAGGGACAGGTCCTTGAAGGAACAGTCAAGAATATCACCTCCTACGGTGTATTTATTGATCTTGGCGGTGTCGACGGTCTGATCCATATAACTGATCTTTCGTGGGGAAGAGTGAATCACCCTGAGGAGATTGTTCAGCTAGACCAGAAACTCAATGTTGTTATCCTCGATTTTGATGACGATAAGAAGCGAATAGCCCTTGGTCTTAAACAGCTTACACCACATCCGTGGGATTCGGTTGATCCGAATATGAAAATAGGAGACAAGGTCAAAGGAAAAGTGGTTGTTATGGCCGACTATGGTGCCTTTGTTGAAATAGCGCCAGGCGTTGAGGGCCTTATCCATGTTTCGGAAATGTCGTGGTCGCAGCACCTGCGAAGCGCACAGGAATTCATGAAAGTAGGGGACGAATTGGAAGCTGTTATATTAACGCTTGACAGGAATGAGAGAAAGATGTCACTCGGCATCAAGCAGCTCAAACCCGATCCGTGGCAGAACATAGATGAAAAATATACTGTTGGTTCGCGTCATACCGCAAGGGTAAGGAACTTTACCAATTTCGGGGTATTTGTTGAGATTGAAGAAGGCGTTGACGGACTGATACATATCTCCGACCTGTCGTGGACAAAAAAGATCAAGCATCCTGCGGAATTCACTGCCATCGACGCCGAGATAGACGTTATCGTTCTCGAGATCGACAAGGAGAACAGACGGCTAAGCCTTGGACATAAGCAACTGGAAGAAAATCCATGGGATGTCTTCGAAACTCTGTTTACTATTGATTCAATCCATGAAGGTACGGTTATAGAAGTTTTTGACAAGGGTGCTGTTGTTGCACTTCCTTACGGCGTTGAAGGATTTGCCACGCCAAAACACCTTGTTAAGGAGGATGGCATGATAGCCAAAATCGATGAAAAACTGATGTTCAAGGTTATTGAGTTCAATAAATCTGCAAAGAAAATCATTGTCTCGCACAGCCGTGTTTTTGAGGATGAGAAGAAGGCTGCTGAAGCGCCGGCGAAGAAACCTGAAGCCGCTGCTCCAAAGAGATCTCCCAGAAAAGCCAAGTCGAATGTTGAAAAAACAACTCTTGGTGATATCACCCAGCTTGCTGCCTTGAAGGAAGAAATGCAAGAAAAAGAGAATAAAGCTTCTAAAAAATAGAAATATTTGTTAAATTAGGGCTATCAAAATTTATAGTTATGGATTTTAACATAGAGAGCCGTAGTAACAGCACAGTTATTCAGATCCAGACGGAAAAGCTCGATACGCATATTGCTCCGGCGCTTAAATCTGAACTTGTGCTGGTTTCAGGCAAGGGTGAGAAGAATATCATCCTTGATCTTGAAAAGTGTCAGTACTGTGACTCATCAGGTCTTAGCGCTATCCTGGTAGCCAATAGATTATGTAAGAATGCCGGTGGTACATTTGTTCTTTGCGGATTAAACGAGGCAGTTGAACGACTTATCACCATATCTCAGCTCGATACAGTTCTTACTATAACATCAACAGTCGCTGAGGCTGAAAAAATGATATCCTGAAGCTGATAGATCTGCAGAGTGCCATTGAAACTCACCATACTTGGCAGTAGTTCTGCATTGCCGACTTCAGAAAGATTCCCATCCGCTCATGTGCTTAATGCGCACGAGCGTTTGTATTTAATAGACTGCGGTGAAGGAACACAGATGCAGCTGAGGAAGAACAGAATCAGATTTGGCAAGATTAACCATATATTCATAAGTCATCTTCACGGAGATCACGTTTTCGGGCTTTACGGATTGTTGTCAACATTCAGCCTGATGGGACG
>JADDYF010000366.1 GCA_015712185.1 Bacteroidales bacterium | reverse complement strand
GTTTTCAGCATTCTGCGGTTTGTTTCTCAATGGAGGTCATGGGGAACGGGCTTTATGGAAAAGATCACAGCAGGAGCTTGAGATTATCCGTAAATTCTCCTGGCTGCATACTGAGCTGATACCGTATATGTATACCTATGTTGTCAGTGCTCATAATGGCGGGACTATCCTTCAGCGCCCTGTAAAAGGTAAATATCATTACCTGTTCGGAGATTGTTTTATTGTTGCACCCATTTACAGGGATGATCTGACGAACATGATAACCCTTCCTGCAGGTAAATGGAGGTATTTCTTTGATGATGATAAGGTTATTGACGGCCCGGTCACTTTCGAGCGTGAATTCCCTCTTGATGAATATCCTGTATATATACGTGAAGGTGCAATAGTACCGATGGATATCAGGCGGGATTATACCGGCATCGGCGATAAAACCTCTGAGGGATACATAACGTGGCTTGTTTATCCGTCTGGCAGCAGCGAATTCACGGCATATTATCCTGACGGTAAAGACAGCACCTCAGTCCTTGCTGAAGAGAAAAGGGAGATGATCAGAATCTCGGTCAGAGGATGGCAAAAACCTCATATCCTGAAAGTAAACCTGCCTGCGAAACCGGAAAGTGTGATGCTTGATAATACTATTCTGACTGAAGCAAAGGATTATACATTTGATGAAAAAACAAACAAGCTCATCATCAGAACAGTAAATTATAGCACCGGGGAATACTCAATTCAAAAAAATCCTAAATTGTATTCAGAATAACATTGTAAACCATACATATATGAAAAAATTATTGCTTCCTCTTCTCATCCTGCCTCTGTTTTTCTTATCTGCCTGCAGTAACTCAGATGAACAGGCTGCTTCGAAGGTAGTGGTGCTCTCTTCAGGCTGGAAAATGATGCCTGAAGAAAAACTGGAGGGTACAGGCGAAGAGTCAATTTCTCAAAACGGCTTTAATACCGGCGGCTGGTTAGAGGCTGTGGTGCCGGGGACAGTACTGGGAAGCATGGCCACAAAAGGAGTCATTATTGACCCGTATTTCGGGATAAACATGCAAAATGTTGATCCCGGGCAGTTCAGCCAGCCATGGTGGTTCCGGACAACCTTCAGTCTCACCGGTGAAGATCTGAAAAAAAATATCTCACTCAGGTTCAACGGCATTAACTACCGGGCCGACCTGTGGGTAAACGGGAGGATGGTCGCAGATAAAAACACTTTTGCCGGAACATACAGGATGTTCACTTTCAATATCAATGATTATGTCAGGGAGGGGGAGAATGCTGTTGCTTTAAAAATGCTGCAGCATGCCGATGGTGAGTATTCAATCGGATTTGTTGACTGGAATCCCCTTCCGCGTGACAGGAACATGGGTATTTTCAGGGAAGTTTTCCTTGAAATCAATGACGGAGTAAAAATCAGGAGTCCGTTTATCTATTCCAAGGTAAATAAGGAAACTCTCAAAGATGCCGATCTGTTTTTCCAGACGGAGCTGATCAATAGCAGGAAGGAGCCGGTCAAAGGTATCCTCCGGGTGGATTATGAGCTTGGAGTTGTCGAAAAGACAGTTGAGCTGAAACCGGAAGAGACAATATCGTGCAGCTTTATGTCGGTAGATTTTCCTCAGCTTTCAGTCAGTGATGTGAATCTGTGGTGGCCGAATGGAATGGGGAAGCCAAACCTGTATAAGCTTAAAGTTGAGTTTATAGAGGGAAAGAAGATCATCGACAGGGTTGAGACAAGATATGGAATAAGGGAAGTCACAAGCTATCTCGATAAAAGAAAGAACCGGGCATTTGAGGTTAACGGTAAGTTTGTACTGATAAAGGGAGGCGGATGGACAGACGATGTTCTTCTGCAAGATACAAAGGCATCGGTGGAAGCCCAGCTGAAATATGTTCAGCATATGAACCTGAACAGTATAAGGTGTGAAGGATTCTGGGGAAAAGATGAGTCGCTTTATGACCTTTGCGACGAATATGGGATCCTGGTCATGATAGGATGGAACTGCCACTGGGAATGGGAAGAATATCTGCTTAAGCCGGTTCATGAAAAATATGGCGGACCAGTCAGTAAGGAGGATATTGACCTTATTGCTGCCTCGTGGTTCGATCAGATGATGTGGCTGCGCAACCATCCGTCGATTTATGTATGGATGCTTGGAAGCGATAAGCTCCCGGCACCTGATCTTGAGCGCAGGTATATTGAGATGTTCAAAAAATACGATCCCTCACGCTCGTATGTTACATCTGCCGGAGGTGCCGGAACAGAAAAGACCGATGTTGTGGCCGAGATACCCCTGGTCAGCGAAATAAGCGGACCGACCGGAATGAAAATGCTGGGGCCTTATGCCATAACACCTCCTGTTTACTGGTTCACCGACACTACACTCGGCGGCGCCTGGGGATTTAATACTGAAACCTGTCCCGGTGAGGAGATCCCGCCTCTCGCTTCGCTCCGAAAAATGCTTCCGGAAGAGAGCCTCTGGCCAATAGACAGAAAATACTGGGAGTACCATACAGGGAGAAATGAGTTTACCACACTTGACCGCTTCCTGAAGGCTTTATCGGCCAGGTATGGAGAATCTTCGGGTATTGAGGATTTCGCCTATAAATCGCAGGTCAGCAATTATGAACTGATGCGGCCGATGTTCGAAGCATTCATTGCACACAAACCGGTAAGCACAGGCCTTATCCAGTGGAAGCTGAATTCCGCATGGCCTGAACTGATATGGCAGCTGTACGATACATACCTTCAGCCGAACGGGGCATTCTATGCCGTCAGAAAAGCCTGCACTCCGCTTCATGCAATTTACAGGTACGGCTTTAACGACATATATCTTGCCAATGAAGACCTCTCGGATGCTGCAGATCTGACAGTAAGGATCAGGGTATTTGATATTAATTCCGGGGAAATATTTTCAGACGAGTGGAAAGGCAATATTACAACAAACACTTCAAAGTTTATTTATAAGCTTCCGGAGATAAAGAACCTGACCTCAGTATGGTTTCTCGACCTGAGAATATATGACAAGAATAGTACGGAGGTTGATAACAGTATTTACTGGCTTTCGCTAAAAAAGGATATCCTCGATTATAAAGCTTCTGAAAAGCTTTCATGGCCTTTTTATACTCCGGTAAAACAGTATGCTGATTATACTGCACTGGACAAATTACCCAAAATCAACCTTATTTATGATTATCAGTTCTCAAAGGATGATACATATGGAATGCTGCAGCTAAAGGTAAAAAATCCGTCAGGGTCAATAGCCTTCTTCCTGTTTTTTGATCCGGTGGATTCAACCGGTGACAAACCAATCCTCCCGATCTATTTTGATGATAATTATGTGACACTCCTTCCCGGAGAGGAACAGGAGTATACAGCAAAATATTTTCTAAAGGATTCAGATGGAAACAAGCCGATACTGAAAATCAACGGCTGGAATGTAGATATGGTTACTCTGAAATAACTAAACGGAAAAATAAGAAAGATGAGCAAGCTGGCTATTTCGGGCGGTATACCTGTCCGTGACACAAAAACAAATCCCTGGCCTGAGTGGCCAGTGTGGGATAAGAATGATGAGAGAGCTCTGAATGAAACGCTCAGAAGCGCGGTATGGTCATATAACGGACCCAGGGAAACTGAGTTCAACAGACTGTTTGCTGAATATACAGGAACAAAATATGCCTTATCACTTGCCAACGGAACTGTGACTCTGCAGCTGGCGCTGGAAGCCTGCGGTATCGGGCTCGGTGATGAGGTGATCCTGCCGGGGCTGACATGGCAGGCAACGGCAGCTACCGTTCTCGATGTGAACGCAACGCCTGTTATGGTGGATGTTTGCGAAGATACCTGGTGTATCGATCCGGAAGAAATAACTAAAGCCATTACGCCACGGACTAAGGCAATTATCCCTGTTCACCTCTATGGCAGTTTTTCCGATATGGACGAGATAATGAAGGTCGCAAAAAAGCATAATCTTGTCGTTATTGAAGACTGTGCTCATAAACACGGTGGAGAATGGAACGGTAAAAAAGCAGGATCAATCGGTGACATCGGCAGCTTCAGCTTCCAGCTTTCAAAGCTCCTTACCGCCGGTGAAGGCGGTGCACTTACTACAAGCAGCTTCGGGTTGTACGAAAAGCTTGATGCATTGAGGAACTGCGGGAGGAGACCTGAACCAAAGGATTCTGTAAAAGCCGATAAGGGTGCCGGTTTATATTTTGATGAGGGGAACTTCATTCAGTCGGGTAACTACAGGATTACGGAATTTCAGGCAGCATTACTTACTGAAGGACTCAGAAGATTAACCGGACAGAACCGGATTCGGGAGGATAATGCGATATACCTGAACTCCCTTTTAAAAGATATCCCGGGAATTATTCCCATGCGGAGGGATAAGCGGGAGACGAAGGAGGTTTATTATAACTTCTCCTTCAGGTATGACAGGAAAGAATTTAAGGATCTGCCGGTTACCAGGTTCAGGCAGGCGCTGACCGCAGAACTTGGAATTGAATTTGCTGCCAGTTATATACCGCTTAATAAGTGCTCATTGTATGCACCCCTCACGAAACCGTCCCGACATAAACTTAACGATGAATACTGGAAAGCCATAGATCCGTCGCGATTTGAGCTTCCTGTCTGCGACCGTATCCATTATGAACAGTCAGTATGTGTTCATCATAAAGCCCTTATGGGAACAAAAGCTGACATGGACGTTATTGCTGACGCAATCAGGAAGGTACGCGGCAATGATGATGAATTGAAATCGCAGAATTAACCCTGATGAGGATGCAATGAAAAAGCAGTGGATTGGGGTTCTGATAGTCGGGATGACTTTAGGTACAGCCTGGGTGGAGAGAGGTCAGTTTGGCCATGAGCAGGGGGCTGCATGGGCCGGAGGTACAAGCGCCAGGGCACCCATAACAGATTCCAGATTTAGCAATTAATCGTTCAACATAATTAATCTAATGAGAAAAAGAATCAGGCTTGCTTTTGTTGTTTGTTCTCTGGCCCTTACTATCAGCTGTACTCTCAGGAATGGTGATTTATCAGTGCAGCATTACCGGGATAAGCCGTTCATGCAGGACTACAGTATAAAATACCTCCCTGCCGATACAACAGTTCAGTTGTACAGGGTTGTTGCGGACCGGAATGGCTACATCCAGATCCTGTCATCGCGCGGGTTGTTACGGCTGCGCGGCGGACAATTCCTGTCACCCGGGGAAATCGTCGGGGATATTCATTACAGGCCGACATCTGACAGGAAGATAGCAGGTATCGGTACATACCGCGATCAGATGGTCTATGCTGACGACAAGGCGATTCTGAGCAATGCATGGGCCGGTAAATTATGCTCGAGACACCAGATGACTTCAGCGGGGATTTTTGCGGGAGGGGCAGATTTTACATTTCTTGTCGCAGATGGTAAAAGGCTGGTTCTCATTAAGGATTCGGAATTATTATGGGAGGGAGAATTTGAAGGTGATGTAAGGGATATTAAATATGACGCTTCAGGAAACCGTTTCTGGATACTCGGAATTGAAACTATCAGCGTTTTTGATCCTGCCGGTAAGAAATTAACTTCAGTGATGACCGGCGGTAGCTATACCTGCATGGAAACAACCGGTGTTAAGTTATTAACAGGAACTCATGACGGATTTTATGAGACAGCCTTTCCGGGCAGTAATCCTGGCACAGAAGTTAAGAACAGATTGCCGTGTAATGACATAACTGTCATCAGTGAAATCAACGGAAATATATGGTTCGGGACCACCGCCGGAGCGTTTAAGCTGCGCAATGACGGTAAGTTCGACTACTATTCTTCACTTCGCTGGCTGCCCTCGGATAATGTGGTTGATATTGCCGGAGGACCGGAAAACTCAGTTCTTATACTTACTGATAAAGGTCTTGCGAAGATCATGTTTAAAGAGATGACTTTGTATGAAAAGGCGATGTTTTTTGAGAAGCAGGTCCGCGAACGGCATATAAGACATGGATTCAATGCAACTGTCACGGGGATGGAAGAAGGTGATGTGACAACTGGCAGGCTTGCCGATTCTGACAATGACGGCCTGTGGACATCAATGTACCTGGCAGGTGAGGCATTCAGGTATGCTGTTACGAAAGAAGAGGAAGCATTGCTTAATGTCCGCGAGTCGCTCGAGGCAATGGAACGGCTTTATTCAATAAATCCTGTTCCGGGATTTCCTGCACGTTCATTTGAAAGGCGCGGATATAAATATGACGACAAACCATGGCGCAGGGCTGAGGATCCGGAGTGGGACTGGAAATCCACAACCAGTAGTGATGAAGCCATCGGCCATATTTTTGCCTTCGGAGTTATTGCCGAGCTGGTTAATATACCAGATGTCCGTGAGAAGGCCGTAATGCTGATTGATACGCTGATGTCTCATGTCGTTAAGAACAGCTTCTATCTTATCGACTGGAACGGTGAACCTACATTATGGGGGAAATGGAATCCCGATTATGTAAATGCCTTTCCGGTAATGGTGGGCGACCGGAAGCTTAACTCATCAAATATTACAGGGATGCTGCAGACAGCCTTTCATTTTACCGGTAAGCAGAAATACAGGGATGCGGCATTTTATCTTATGAATGAACACGGCTATCTCGAAAACCTTATGCGTCCCATAAAAGAGATAGGTCCGGCACCTGAGAATGCGGATGCCTGGAGCAGGATGTTATCAGAGGAATGGAACCACTCGGACGATGAGATGTATTACTGCGGATACTGGGGATTGTACCGTTATGCATTTAACGATACCCTCAAGGCAAAATACCGGGATGCAATCATCGATCACTGGGAGATTGAGAGACCCGAAAAGGAGGGTTTGTGGAATATAATGACCGCTCTTACCGGTGTTGAGGAATTTGATCTCGATGAGGCAATCTGGTACCTACGGGAGTATCCTCTTGATCTTACGGACTGGACAATAAACAACAGTCACAGGAAGGATATTGAAATGCTCGGACCCGGTTTCAGGGGACAGACAACGAAGGAGGTGCTTCCGCCCGATGAGCTTCCGGTTGTCAGGCACAACGCAAACCGCTTCGACCTCGATGGAAGAGGAGACGGAAGATCAGAATACAGTGCCGGGGATATCTGGCTGCTCCCATACTGGATGGGACGTTATCTGAAAGTAATTGGCGGACCGGAAAACAGGTAATTACATTGTAATTACAGTAAAAGTACATCAGTTTCGGCTGATTCTCTCTTCATGTCGTTTCATAATCTCTTTCCAGGTGGTTATTATAATGCCGTTTTTCCTGATATAGTCCTTAACCATCGGATCGGAGAACAACCGTGCCTCCCATACGCGTTGCTGCCATTTATTTGTTATAGTCTTAAGGTTTCCGGTTTCCACCGAAGGGTGGAAAATCATATATGTCAGTCCCGGGTCAAGCGTGTCAAGCAACGCAAACAACCTGGCTCGCTTATCCTCATATGAACTGCCGTCAGGAACTGCACTGTGGTCATCCAGTTTCGGGAGGGTGTACTGATTAATTATATCAAAATATTCTTCAGTGACGGGAACGCCGTCTTTTCTGAATTTTTCAGCCTTTATGGTGTCAGTGCAGTCTATTGCATTAGCCGGGATATTATATTCTGTCGCAATTTTCAGGAATACCTTCAGAAATTCAGCTGAGCCGTACAGGGTTCCCATGTGGGTATCGATATGAGTTGGAGTGTATCCCATAGCCAGAACCTTCTCAATCTGCGCACGGATCTCTGTTTCAACTTCCCCGGCAGATGCATTCATGACCACATACGGAATATCATCCCATAATTTTCCTGCCGGATCAATAAGTCCAGGTACTTTAGCAGAGTCGGCAACCGGCCCCCAGCGCCAGTTTTTCCATTCGCTGGTGAGGGTGAGATGAATGCCGATATCGGGTGAATTCTGCGTCTTTGCCCATTCGATTATTTCCTCTGCGTAAGCACATGGTACCATCACGGCAGCCGACTGAATATCTCCGCTTTCAAAATACCGGCGGACTGCAATATTCGCCTCGCTGCACATCCCGGCATCATCACAGTGGAAGAGAACAACCTTCTTACCGGCCGGGAATCCAAGCTTTTCGGCATTGGTGATTTTATCACCGGAAGTGCATCCTGCCAGCACAATTGATGCAAACAAAACAATTTGTACCGGAATTGTGATTGCTGCTTTTTTCGGATTCATATTGTATTACAGGTTAATCGTCATCGATGGTCTCGGTCAGCTTTTTTACAACCCTGAACTGCTGAAGAAATTCCCTGGCAATCACCCTGAGAAGGGTATAGACCGGAACGGCAAACAACATTCCTACAAGGCCTGCAAGTCCGCCTCCGATAATTATTATCAGGAAGATCTCAAGGGGGTGTGATTTTACACTTCTGGAATAAATGACCGGTACAAGGATATTGTTATCGATGAAGTTTACAACGATAAATACACCTGCAAGTTTTAATATAACAGGAAGCAGCTCACTGTACGAACCGGCAGCCAGAGTTGAGGTGATACCCAGGGTGATTCCGATTGCAGAACCGATAACAGGCCCCAGGTAGGGAATAATATTCATAACCCCCCCGAAGAATCCAATAAGCAGTGCATTCTTGATGCCGAAGATCCGCAGTCCGAGGGCAATCAGCGACATTACTCCGAGCACTTCGAACAAGACGCCTATATAATAACGTATAAGCAGGTATCTTGAATCAGCTACAACCTTGTGGGTTGCCTGGTGGTGTTTGACCGGAACGAACAGAAGCAGGATATCCTCGAACATGTTTTCATCTTTAAGGAAAAAGAAGGCGATGAAAAGTATTGAGAAGAGTCCGATAAAGATATTCCCGGCCACACTGATAAAATTACCCAGAAGTGTGCTGACGCTTCCGAGGTTGACTACCGATTTTGCCTGTATCACAAGAAAATCCTGAATTGTCTGCCCCTCCGGAATCGCACCCAGTCCATGAAGCTTTTCGTCAAGCCATTGAAGCGGCCCTTCAAGGTTCTGAGCTAGCCTCCCTACATCGATCTTCGATATCGTTTCAGCCTGGCTTACAATAAGGGGAACGAAAACAGCAATCAGTCCCATAAAAACCAGTACTATTACAATCAGGGAGAGCAGCGCACTCAGAGCGTGTGGTATTTTAAACTTCCTGATATGAATCCGGTCGAAAAAGCGCACAAGCGGCTGGCCGATGAAAGAGAGTACTGCGGCGACGAGCATCCAGATGATTATATAGTAAAATCGCCATATCAGGAACCCGATGATCAGGAGAAGTAAAATATATCCGGTGTATTTAAGAACCTGTTTCATTGTTAAAGATCATTTTTTGTTCCGTTTATTTTGAACAGTTTAAACAGATCAACAACCAGCAGCGGTAAAAGCGACATAAGCGCTACAGCAAGCCAGTGCCTGCCATCCATAGGTGTCAGGCTGAAAGCATTGCGTATAGGTGGTATAAGCAGGACGATGAGTGCAAGGCCTGTTGATGCAAGGATGGCACCGATAAGAGGTTTGTTCCTGAAAGGGCTTATTGCGAGTGAAGATCTTGTATTGGAGTGAAGATTACGGACATGGACGAGCTGTGCGAACATAAGTGTGGCAAATGCCATCGTCTGACCAAGTACAACGCCACCGTCCCTGAGGCCAATGATAAATGCAGCAAGCGGTATGCAGCCGATCATTACACCCTGGTACAAGACTCTCCAAACCATTCCTCTGGTCATAAACCCTCTTTTTGAATTACGCGGCTTCCGTTTCATAATATCGCTTTCAGCCGGATCAACGCTTAAAGCCAGGGCAGGCAGACTGTCGGTGACAAGGTTTACCCAGAGAATATGAATCGGCAACAGGGGAACTCCAAGATTGAATACTGAAGTGACAAGCAGGAGGAATATCTCACCCACGTTGG
Source organism: Bacteroidales bacterium (assembly GCA_015712185.1). Classification (GTDB taxonomy): domain Bacteria; phylum Bacteroidota; class Bacteroidia; order Bacteroidales; family VadinHA17; genus LD21. The sequence goes on along the minus strand of JADDYF010000366.1, from coordinate 11,020 downwards.
TTGACAACAGGAACTGGATAGCCTTGAGGATATTATCATATATCCTCCTGCCTTCCTCCACCGCTGATACTATTGTTGCAAAATTGTCATCGGTGAGGACCATATCTGCAGCACCCTTTGCCACATCTGTTCCAACGATTCCCATGGCGGCACCTATATCTGCCTGTTTCAGAGCAGGAGCATCATTAACGCCGTCGCCGGTCATTGCCACCACCTCTTTATGCGACTGCCAGGCTTTGACAATACGTACCTTGTGCTCGGGAGAGACCCTGGCATAAACTGAGTAGCCTGAAACTTTCCCGCCGAACTCCTCCTCACTGAGTTTTTCCAGCTCAGCGCCTGTGATGGCAAGGTCTCCTTCCCTGTATATTCCTATCTCACGGGCAATAGCCAGGGCGGTGCTTTTATGATCTCCCGTTATCATGACAGGCCGTATGCCAGCTGTATTGCATTTGATCACTGCATCAACAACCTCGGGCCTCGCAGGATCGATCATGCACAGTAAACCAATGAAAATCAGACTGTTTTCTATCTCGCTGATCTCAATATTCCGGGGTGGTCCGGGCAGGTCTTTATAGGCCATTGCCAGAACGCGCAGAGCTGAATTTGCCATTGATTCATTCGTACTGCGGATAAGCCCGGCATCCTCGGCTGTTATTGGTCTGATGTTACCCATGATAATTATCCTGTCGCACACGCTGAGGACTTCCTCGAGGCCTCCTTTCACATTTATCCGTGTACTATCCTCGGAGATCCTGTTGACTGTCGTCATTCGTTTTCTTTCAGAGTCAAATGGTATCTCGGCAATACGGGGGTATTTCTTTTCAGCTTCATCCTTATAGATGCCATACAGGATGCCAAAATCGAGCAAAGCAGTCTCCGTGGGGTCTCCGGTAAATTCAACCTTACCGTCTTCATTTATTCTCATCCGGGCATCGGCGCATAATACCGAGATTGAAAGAAGCCTGTTTTCCTCAGGATTCAGTACAGTTGCCGGCGCAGCCCGGTTGATGACATCGCGCTTATGGTTGACATAAGCCTCGACAACTGTCATTTTGTTCTGGGTAAGGGTGCCCGTCTTGTCAGAGCAGATTACTGTGGCGCTTCCAAGTGTCTCGACGGATGGAAGCGTGCGGATAATAGCATTTCTTTTTACCATCCGCTGAACACCGATAGCCAGGACTACAGTTGATACTGCAGGCAAGCCCTCAGGAATGGCTGCAACGGCAAGGCTGACAGCTGTCATGAACATGCTTATCACAGAGTTGCCATAAAGAATCCCGACTAAAAAGATCACTGCACAGATTATCAATGCTGCAGTCCCGAGCACTTTTCCCAGCTGTCCGAGACGCCGGGTCATGGGTGTTTCAGTATCGGTTGTATGCTGCAGCAGATCTGCGATCTTTCCCACTTCGGTATGCATTCCTGTGGAGACAACAATTCCCCGTCCCCTGCCATAGGTCACCATACCGCTCGAGAATGCCATATTTTTCCGGTCGCCGATAGCAACATCATTACCGGGCATGGCATCTGTCTGTTTATCGACCGGGACAGACTCACCGGTCAGGGCAGATTCCTGTACCTTCAGGTTTATAGCCTCAATGAGTCTCAGATCGGCAGGAATGACTGCACCTGTTTCGAGAATTACTATATCACCGGGAACGAGATTCCTTGTGTGGATTACTGTTATTGAACCGTCGCGGAGGACTGAGGTTTCGGGAGCTGCCAGGTTTTTCAGCGCTTCGAGCGATGATTCTGCCTTCCGCTCCTGAAAAGCACCCACAAACGCATTCAGTATAAGAATACCGAGAATGACAAATGTGTCAAGGAGTCCTTCTCCTTCCATAACACCAACCACTCCGGAAATTGCAGCAGCGATAAGCAGGATAATGATCATAAAGCTTTTGAACTGTACAATGAACATCTGAAGAAAGCTCTTCTTCCGCTTTGCACTCAGCTGGTTGTATCCGTATTCATCAAGTCTCCGCCGTGCTTCATCAGATGACAAACCTGTTGTTTCGTCAGTCTTTAAGCGGGTTACAACCTCATTGATATCCTGGTTATAAAGATTCATAGGATCATAATTCCTATCTGCCGCTTCTCAAAGCTTCGATCATTTCTTTTGACGGCTTGTTTGGAATGACACCAATCGTATCTCCGTTGTATACGAAAACCTCCTTGTCATCGGAGGTGATTTCCCCGATTACCGCAGTGCTGGTGGTTTTTGTGCGTACAGCTTTCAATACCTCGTCAACATGTTCCGGTGCTACATGGATGACATAGCGGGCCTGGGTTTCGCAGATCAGGATCTCCTGCGAGGTGATCTCCTTAACCGAAACAGGCACTTTAGACAGATCAATTCTTGCGCCAAGTCCGCCATACCTTGCCGATTCGCAGATTGCAGCACCTATACCGGCGGCGCCGCAGTCGGAGCAGGCTTTGATCCTGCCGGTGCCGAATGCAGCCAGGGCAGCTTCGAGAGAATCCCTTTCCTCCCTGAACAACGCAATGGCAGGCCGCATTTCATTAACCAGACCGGCCCTGAACAAGGTATCATTGCCGTCATTCCCTGTCAGTCCGATAATGATGATCTTATCACCCGCTTTTTTTGCAGGCTTTGTGAGTGGCTTTTTTGTGACCAGCTTGCCAAATACCGATACAACAACTGCGGGGACTATATCGGAAAAAGAGGTTGAAAATCCTCCTCCCACAATAAATACATCCATGGCTTCGCACATGTCCCTTAATCCTTTTACCATAATGTTCACCCTTTCCCGGCTTGTCATGATCTTGCATTTGCCGCAGGTACAGCGCCCGGCAAAGCCACAGGGACCGACGATCACTTCCTGCTCAAGAGGTCGTGTTCCAATAAAATCGAGGAGAAAGATTGGTCGGGCTCCCATTGCAACCACATCTCTCATTGCGCCTCCGGCGCCGGTTGCTGCAGCATCATAAGGCCTCGGCACACAGGGGGAACAGTGGCTTTCAAGCTTGGCTACCACATAACCTTTCATCCCCGGCACCCGGAAGACAGCAGCGTCGTCATTCTGCTCAGGTCCAATAGTAAGAGCTCCCGGCCAGACCCGGTCAACCTGCCGGTTCAGCTCCTGAAAGCTTTTGAAATCAATCACTTTATCAATATTATGATGCAGATGAACAAACAGACCGTGCATCAGCGCTTTTTCAATGGTATTCATAAGACCTCCTTTTTAATTCGTGAACTTATCTGATCAAATATAATATTTTAATTCTTCGGCACTTTTATGGTTCTGAAAAGGTATTCACCCGGGAGAACCTCGCATAATGTGGTCCCGCTGACCGATCCTGTGACTTTAATGAATCCGGATGATCTCAGAGGGAGGCCATTTCCCGTAATTTTATCCGGATCACTTTGTGGTATCCTGACGGTTGCCCTGCAATCCGGAGGGATCCTTATATGCAGAGAAAGGCTGTCTCCATAAATCTTCCATGCACTAAGTATCTCCCCGTGAACGCTTTTATAGGTTGATTCCGCCCAGGTTAGATCCCCGGCTGTTTCCGGGGCTATAAGAATATGATCATATGCTTTTGAGCCCGGCATCTGACGTATACCTCCTATACCGCTGTAAAACCATTCCATCAGGTGTCCGAGCATCATGTGATTATTAGATACATCCCTCAGCCCTGCCCATGATTCAGTAAGCGATGTGGCACCTTTCGACAGCTGATATCCGTAGCCCGGGACATCAGTCCTCGAATTCATATCAAAAATAAGCTGAGAATGGCCTTCCTGTTCAAGCACCCTTAAAAGGTATCTGTATCCGACATCACCTGCCGTGAGTGCATTATTATTCCTGACAATAGAACTGACAAGATTTGCCACGACCTCCGTTTTAATACTGTCGTCAACCATGCCGAAAAACAAAGGCATCGAATAAGCCGTCTGACTGCCGGTCGAATATACATTAGTCTTCGGATCAAAGAATCTCCTGTTGAATGCCTGTCGTATCTCTTCAGCCAGGTTCTTAAGTGTAACGGCATCCTCTTTCTGTCCGACCAGGGCAGCCATTTCAGACAATAACTTTACATCATAATAATAAATTGAAGTAGCTGTCAGCGCCTTGGGAGTCAGCTGGGCTTCTCCCGGAAATTTCGGACCAAGATCGTACCAGTCGCCAAGACCATGTGAAAGGATATGATCTTCCGACATATCGCGAAGGTACTGAACATACTTCATCATCATCGGGTAGGCTCTTCTGACAGCTTCGATATCACCGTACCATTCATAGAGATCCCATGGAAGGATTATGCACGTGGAGCCCCATTCAGGAGAATCGCGGAATCCACCGTTAAACGGAACATATTCAGGTGCGATATCGGGCACCAGTCCGTTTTCGAGCTGGGCTTCTATCATGTCGTCAATTATCTTGTTATAGAGGTTATGGATATCGTAAACATATTTTATCGAGTTGCCCATAAGGTGCGTTTGTTCAAGCCAGCCAAGCTTTTCACGATGAGGACAATCGGTAGCTACGCTTGCAAGATTGCTTCTTATCGACCAGTTTATCAGCTCATAGATCCTGTTGAAAAGCTCACCCGAACATTTAAAGCTGCCTGAGGCAGGGGATGAGTTTCGTGTATGAAGGAGCCGGAGGTCCGTAATCACCGGCAGCTTCGCAGGATTAGGATTCCCCACGGGAACAGCTCCTTCTGCCTGGACATACCTGAATCCGTAATAAGTGAAACGGGGTGACCATATCTCTTCGCTCTCACCTTTAATTGTATAGGTAAAGAGGTAAGGTGATCCTGAAGCTCTCTGGGTAACCAGCGAACCGGCATCAATGAGTTCCCCGGGATAAAGCCGCACAACCTGACCCCTTTGTCCTTTTATTTTCAGTCTGATAATCCCGGAGGCATTCTGCCGGTAGTCATAGACATATGTTGTATCATTCACCGGAATTATTACTGCAGGGCTGAACTCCTGCATGACCTTTACAGGATGATCTGTTTCCGGACGGAGAGAGCCAGCCGGTTCTTTCACTATCAGGACCTTATTCCATTCCGTATCATTAAATCGAGGTTCCGCCCATCCCGGCTGTTCAAGCCTTGCATCATGATCTTCTCCTCCATAGATGCTTGAAAATGTCACAGGGGATGGTATGGTTCTCCATGTACCATCGCTGACCACAGTTTCGACGGTACCATCTGTGAAGGTAATGATCAGGCTTAGGATCATCTTCGGAGCACCATAGGCGATCACCAGCTTTCTGTAGCGTTCCCTGTTAATGTTATAAAAACCATTACCAACTATAGCGCCGACAGCATTATCACCCCGCTTAATGTTCCCGGTAACATCGAATGAATTGTAATAACATGTCTTCAGGTAGTTAGTCCATCCCGGTGAAAGGAACCGGTCACCGATCCTTCTGCCGTTAAGATAAAGTTCATAATGTCCCAGTCCGCTTACAAATACGACGGCACGCGAGATCTTCTTTTTTACCTGAAACTCTTTCCTGAAGTAAGGAATTGTCGTTCTTTTGAGCGCTTTATATCCCAGGTTATTGCCGTTGCCATGGACTCCGGGAACAAGGATCAGGGAATCGGGAATCTCTTCAAAGCCGATCCATTCTGCACCACCCCAGTCGCTCTTTCCGAACAGACCTGTAATGAAATTTGCCGGCAGGCTCCATTCAGAAGGAGAATTTCCGGGTTCCCATATCCTTACTTTCCAATGGTACTTTGTCGCAGGTTTTAGATCCGGACCGGTATATGTAACAAAAGCTGATCCGTTAAATGCAGTTTTTCCTGAGTCCCACAGGCATCCGGCTTCTGACCTGAGACTTTCAGGATCAGGATCAAGAATGATCTGGTAAGCAGACTGACCTGTCCCTTCAGCGCCTGATAGGAGAGTCCAGCTGAAGACCGGAGTCCCGGAAGTTCCGCACGGATTCTCCAGGTTGTTACACCGGAGGTCAATAACCTTAATGCCAGGTGTTTTTTCTCTGTTACAAAATTGGAACAGGAGCAGGGGGACAAGAAAGCAGAGGGTTCTAATCAACTTCACGGGAACAGAAACAGATCAGGTTTTAATTTCCTGATAAAATTACTATTCCCCCGGAATTAATTATTCGAACAGGAATATTTCTTCGATTTTCGAATTAAAAACCCTGGCAATATCATAGGCCAGCTTCAGCGATGGATTGTATTTGTTCTTTTCAAGGAACACAATTGTCTCCCGCCTTACATTTACTTGCCTGGCAAGTTCCTCCTGGGTAAGGTTGTATCTTGCCCTTAATTCCTTTATCCTGTTATTCATTTCTGACTCCTCTGTAGTTGAATACAAGCCAGCACACTGTAAAAATAACTGCCATTCCCAGAATACCGCCGCCTATTATTGTATGGGTTTCATACTCGAATTTATCAGAGAAATACATTATAACAAGCCAGAGGTAGAGCGAAATGTAATATGAAAGTGATGATGTTTTTCGCATCACCTTTTTTGACAATTCATCTTCAACAGGTTCACCTCTTCTGGCGCTGCTCAGCTTTTTAAATCCGATGAAAAGAGCGAATCCCACCACAATAATCAGAACGGTAATGCTTGCAAAATCAACCGGTTTGAGATTCCCGGATGATGACATGAACCAGAGAATGGCAGCAGCAATTACAAGAGCTGCCACAATAAAAATAATAACTGCTTTTTTCATTTTAAATAAATTAGTTAATTAATTCTAACACAAAGTTAGAAATAAATAACATTAATTTCCAAATATTTTTGGAGAAAATGAGATTCTGTATTTTTTCATGTACTCACCCCCTCCTTCGCAAAGCTCAGGTTTGAGGCTGTTGAAAAGTCTCTTTTATTCTCTTACCCCTAAATCCCCCGGAAGGGGAATTATTGATATACAACAAATTATGAAATCCCCCTTGGGAGGTTGGGGGGTCGGGGGGTAAGATCTGACTTTTTCAACAGCCCCATTAAAGGGGGTGAGTAAGTGGTCACAAGAATGAAATTAATCTTAACCACAAAGGTGCACCAAGGTTGTCACAAAGTCTCAACAGGTACTTTTTCAACAGCCCCCCAACGGCAGTAATAATTAAATAATTACAACCTGAGATTATTTTTTCAGCAGATCCCTGATCTCTGTCAGAAGTGTCTGGTCTTTTGTAGGAGCAGGAGGTGCAGGTGGTGCTTCTGCTTCCTTCTTTTTCATTGCATTAATGCCCTTTATCAGCAGAAAGACCGCAAATGCAACAATCAGGAAATCGAAAGTGACCTGGAGAAAATTGCCATAATTCCAGGTTACGGCGGGAGCAGCGTCGGTTGCTGCTTTCATAACAACCTTCAGATCTGTAAAATTGACACCACCAAGCAGCAGTCCTATCGGAGGCATAATGATGTCGCTTACAACAGATGATACGATTTTGCCGAAGGCGGCACCAATGATGATACCCACTGCCATATCGACAACATTGCCTCTCATCGCAAAGGCTTTAAATTCATCAAGTAGCTTCATAATATCAGGTTTTAGTTGTTGCTTTATCCACCGCAAACAACAGCCCGGTGGAATAATTAAAATTTATATGAGAATCCGACCCCGAATATTTCCTTGAACTGAATCCTTTTTCCGGGCAGGTCACCCAGGTCATCGTAATCCCCGTCATCGTTTCTGTCAAGAGGTATCAGAATATCGTCATCATATAACAGGTGGGTATTAAGGTTTACGGTGATAAACTTATTTACTTTCATTGCCACCAGTGTTTCCCAGCTTACATCAATATTCTGCGGATTATTTGCATAATTTGAGAAGAGGTCAATCTTCGTTGTAAATGAGATATTCTTCATAAACTCATTCTTGAAATCATTCTTCGAGAAGATGGCTCTTACATAACCTCCAATCTCCCCCCTGGCTGTTTTACCCGGCTCAAGGCCAAAATCTGTTTCATTGATCTGATCGTTTGCGACGAATGTAAATTTTGAAGTAACCGGGGCAATGAATGCGCTGAAATACGGGTTGGGCTTATAGTCCATCCCCAGGGCAATAAGAAGGTAGGCCGGGGCAAACAGATCGGAAATGGGATTGTCCACATCGGGATATTTATAACCTGCGGTCATCTGTGTTTTGAAATTCAGAAGAGCTGCATAGTAGAAATTCTTAAATGCTTCACGTCCGTATTTTGAGGTAAAATCGATTCTGTCATCGGTTTTCCTGCTGAAATCATCATCTTCCTGTTTCATAAGGCCATAACCGATATCAAGGGAGTTATCCCATGTTGATTTACCTTGTTTCAGATTAGCAAAAAGGCTGAAGATGCCATTGACAGCAACGGAGTTTTGTCCGCCGGCAGCCCAGTTTGTCAATGATGTCTGGGCAAGATTGACAACCAGCACTCCTCCTTTTTTCCAGCCCTGTGTTGTGTCAGCTGACTGTGCCCGCAGATTTTTTTCGCCTTCGGTCACCTGGCTTAAAGTCATAGTGCTGGTTATTGAAATTAAAGCGACCAGAATGATTACTTTCCTTTTCATTGCAAGTAGATTATATATTTGTCAGTCTTGTTAAAACAATGCAGCCACGCAATGCATGGCTGAATTGGAGTCATAGAAGCAGGTTAAAAAGGATCTATTTTTTTACCTCTTTAATTTCAGCTTTAGCTGCGTTTCTTTTTACAGAGGCAATACCGCTGTTACGCCCGCTTTCGCTTTTGTAATTCTGGCTTACCCCGATTACCTCCTTATTGGCCGCGGTAATTGCAAAACGGAACATTTTTCCCGGTGTCTGTGATTTGGTTACTCTCTTCGGATCTTTTGCATTTTTCTTTACAGAACTAATGCCGTTTAAACATGCAGCTTTGGTAGAATAACCTTCACTGCTTAGAATCGTTTGTCCGTTACTGGCTTTCAGACGAAAGCGGAATTCATTTTTTTTGCCACTCTGGTAGACTTCAAACTTTGCCATTTTTGTCAAGTTTTAGGTTAAATAGTTATTACTAAAATTAAACCAATATTTCGTCTTTGTAATCAGCAATCCCGGTGAATCCTATACCGCTAACCCTTCATCCAGAACGTGAATGGTTCGATCTTCTATTTGGAACCAAATATAACATTTTTAAATATTTATTGCACTAAATGTTTATTTTAAGTGAATATTTTACCTTTTTGAAAATTGGGCTTAAACTGCTAAATTGCATCCTTTATAAATAATCCCTACAATATTCATACTTTAAACATTTCATCATGGACAGAAAAGAAGCATTTACAGCTCATATCAATGAAGGTTATTCATGCAAGGGTGATTCAATAATTCTTGGCGGAGCTATTCTCGATGGTGTTCCTGTTGCCGGTGCTCATGTAAGGGTGCCTCTTAAAACCATGAACCGTCATGGTCTGATAGCAGGTGCAACCGGAACAGGCAAAACAAAGACCCTGCAGGTAATCTCCGAGCAGCTTTCTGAAAGAGGTGTTCCGGTGCTTCTCATGGATGTGAAAGGAGACCTTAGCGGGATTGCGATGCCCGGGGAGGAAAAGCCGTTCATTACGGAGCGTCATTCAAAAATAGGATTACCGTATACTTCTAAGGGATGCCCTGTCGAGCTGTTAACTATTTCACAGCAGGATGGGGTACGGCTGCGGGCAACAATTTCCGAATTCGGACCAGTGCTTTTGTCAAGGATACTCGAACTGAATGACACGCAGAGCAGTGTCCTTTCCGTTATATTCAAATATTGCGATGATCAGCAGATGCCGCTGCTCGATCTGAAGGACCTTAAGAAAACAATTCAGTTTGCGACTGAAGAGGGTAAGGAGCCGTTTGAAGCAGAATATGGGAGGATCTCCACATCAACCACGGGGATCATTCTTCGTAAGATAATGGAGCTTGAGCAGCAGGATGCCGATCTTTTTTTTGGTGAACTCTCATTTGATATAAGGGACCTTTTGCGGCGTGACAGGAACGGCAGCGGGATTATTAATATTATCAGGCTGACCGATATACAGGACAAGCCAAAGCTCTTTTCGACCTTTATGCTATGCCTGCTGGCTGAAGTATACGATCTTATGCCGGAAAAAGGTGATGTTGAGAAACCTGAGCTGGTAATATTCATCGACGAAGCGCATCTGATATTCAGCCAGGCAAGCAAAGCGCTTCTTGACGAAATAGAAAACATAGTAAAGCTTATCCGTTCGAAAGGTATCGGGGTGTTTTTTGTAACCCAGAATCCCATGGATGTACCAAATGAGGTCCTTGCACAGCTGGGACTGAAAGTGCAGCACGCTCTCAGGGCATTTACCGCAATTGACAGAAAAGCCATAAAGCTCACATCGGAAAATTTCCCGCTGTCAGATTATTACAAAACTGACGAAACCCTCACTTCTCTTGGCATTGGGGAAGCGCTTGTCACAGCCCTGAATGAAAAGGGAATTCCAACCCCGCTTGCCGCAACAATGATGCGGGCTCCGATGAGCAGGATGGATATACTGACTGAAATGGAAATTGGAAGTATACACAGAGAATCAGGACTTATACCGAAGTACAGTCAGGTGATTGACCGTGAGAGTGCCTATGAGTTACTGGGAAAAAGAATTGAAAAAATCAAAAAAGAGACGGCCGATGAGGAAGCGCGGAAGGAATGGGAGAGAAGTACAGGCCGGACCGCCCCGCGTACCTCATACAGAAGGAGAAGTACGGGAAGAAGCCCGGTCGTTAAAGTGCTTACAAGCGCGACTTTTATCCGCGGAGTTCTCGGAATTCTTAAAAAAGTGATGTAAGAAATTACTGCTATTCGTGGAGAGGGCGTCTCTTCAGGACACCACCCTTGGCATTGCTTATCGGGAAATAATAAATAAAAGCGTTTTCATCAACTTCGTTAACCAGCTTCTTCACTTTACCTATTTCGAGCTTGGTAACGATCGTGAAAATTATATCCATATCGGCGATCCCGGCCATATCGGCATTCTTACCGATCATGGGACGCTTCCCTTTATAAATGGTAATACCCCGGCCAAGCTTTGTCATTAAGACCCGTTTGACCTTATTGCTGTTCT
>JADDYF010000341.1 GCA_015712185.1 Bacteroidales bacterium | reverse complement strand
TAACGATTGCAAGGATATTAGGCTCATTCGTTTTATATGGTATCTCATTGAGGATACACCAGAATAAGTTACTGTTCTTTTCCAGCTGCTCCCATGCTTCATTTATAAGTGAAATTTCCACAGGGTACAGATAGTAATCTTTCTCAAGACCGGGATACTCCCTGCTCTTCTTCCGGTTTTTCAGCATCGGCAGTTCCGTTTCGGGGAAGAATGAATTTCCAGGTAATCCAAGGTCGCCGGTCATTATTCTGTTGAGTGCGGTAAAAAGATCCTCGTTTTGACGGAACTTTGTGGCAGGGAAGCTGGCCAGATTTCCTATTTTGGGCATGAGCAGGTATTCGATGTCAGGACTGTTTGCTCTGATTCGTCTGATGATACAGAATAGGACAATAGAAGATAAATCATCCATGGTTTAGAAGGATCTTTATTTGTATCATAAAGTATGTTGAAACTTGCAAAAACATTCTATATTATTAAATTTTGGTGTTTAGTTTAGGATAATAGACCTTATATCCTATTAAAGCGAGATGTTCAGCAAATTTAGCAGCATTGTCAAAGTCCCACTTCTTTACTTCATTGCTTAATTCATTCCAGGAGAGAAGGCATGGATTTAGCTTGTTAATAATATCTTTTTCCTTTCCATACCTCCATCCAGCCAAAAGTCTTTCTGCATTCCACCGGCCATGTTCAAGACTGGCAAGATATTCAAAATCAGTTTTTTTTCTGAGGTTCTCAGGGATCTTAAAAGGTATTGGTTTAGATATCTTTTTTATACTCAAGCCAACTCTTTTTAATATAAATTCCATAAACTCAACCTGTTTTTTGTTCGAAGATTTTAATCCGGGATTCAGTTTATTCCAGGGCATGATTTCCATAAACTTGTTAATATCAACTTCATCAGCTTTAAATCTTTTAAATCTTGGTATACGATATTCTTTATGTACTTTTCGTGCCAATCTTGTTACCTCACCCATTTTAAAAGTTGTTTTCCTGTTCTGATTTGTTAAAGCCCATATAGTAAACGGATCATTGGGAGTGATTAGCAGTTTTTTCTTTGCGTTCCATTTTGGATCCTGGTTAATCTTTTCGGCCGAACCTCCCGTTCCGGAAACAAGGGCAACTTTTGCTCCCAATGCCAGGGCTGTTTTATATTCCATGGAAGATATATCTCCTCCGTTCAAACCAATAAGAATTACACGATTTGAATTTACTTTACTTAATATAATATCAGTCCAGTAGTTTAGTACTTCATGGTAAGAGAAATCATCCGACTTTGATTCTATCGGATAATCATACGGCTTTTCCTGCCCTGTGCTTTGTTGTAGTAGTCGAGGCAGATATGCATATAGGGAATACTTTTTTTTATTGTTAGCCTTAAGAGAGTATGTCTTAGCTTCCACCAGCCCGGGAACTCCCTGGTTAGTTCCTCCATAGATTACGTTGCCTTCGAATTCAAATAATGCTTCATAGATTATTTCACCATATTTTTCAATTGTTTTATTGTCAGATATTCGTGAATCTCCTGCTAAAATCAAAATATTATTATTAGGATTGAAGTTAGTGTGCTTAAAAAATCTAAGCTGTGAGCGTGATTTTTTTGTTTTAAACTTTTTCCAGATGATAAGATTCAGTATGCCCGACAGGATCTTTGCCTTAAAAGGATTTACCCAGGAAAGACTCCTGATTAGGTAATCACCATCCACCAATGTATCAGAGGAACACGAAACTATATCATTAAAGATAATATCCATGAGGTCAATGCAAGAGTGAATATCTTCATTTTTATTGCTACATAGAAAATTGCAAATACACATGTATATGTAAGCATTTACAGTTTCTACACCAAGTTCAATATGATCCCGCAAAGTTGAAATAGCTGTTCTGACGTAGGGCTTAAACCTTTCAATTTCTTCATGAGTAATTCCTGGTCTGGCAGCAATCTGCCAGAAAACAGAGGCAAGGTGATAGTATGGATTATCGGGGGTGAACTCATGGGCTCTATTGTAAAGAGCTGACATTTCAGAAGGATTTTTCTTTAACATTGCATAACATCGGGCAAGGTAACTGTATGCATTAGAAATTTCTAAATGATAAGCAGGATTATCCTTTAGTTGTCTCAAACTCTGGTTTATTAAATTGATACCTGCAGAAAAATCATTTGAATCGGTACTATCTCTGTTTTTCATGCATAATGCAAATCCTGCCTCATATTTCACCCTGCATTTCAGGTTGCAGGCTTTAATATTTCTAAGCTGATTCATGACAGGATGAAGAAGCACCTCAATTGCTTCCCATTGTCCAAGCATATTATAAATTGAAGTCAATTTCAGGTAATTGATAATCGTTTCATTGTTTATAGATGGATTAATCTTAATTAGAGTCTGCAGAATATTGATTTCATCTTTTGTTTTAGCAACCGGCGGTGTTGGGCGATAATTCAAAGAGTACTGATCCAAAGTGTTAGAAATATTCATAAATGAATTATCTATTTCTTCGAGCATTGCTGCTAACCTGGCTGACTCTCTTTGCCAGTGTTCAGGGACTTTTATTGTGGTTTTATATATCCGGTCATGAAGAATATCTGCCCAGGTGTGCTCATTTAGGGTCCTGACCTGGATTTCTGCCTTTAAGTGTTTAATATCTTTAGGGATCTTGAATCCAAAGATTCTTTCTTTACCTGGTGATATTACATAATGAAGTGATCGGTAGCCGAATTCGCCTACCTTAAGCCTTGTTTTAACATCAACGCTGTTATCATTATCAACATTGAAATATTTTTCAATAAATCTGCATATAAAAGCTGTCTGGTTTTCAAAGTGAGTGATTATACGTACACCACACAAGTCAGTCATTTCAGCCAACGGGTCTTTATACTTGTCCTTTCTGATAATCTTTTCAGAAAAGCTTGCCACGGTTTTAGCTCTCGACTGAACAATTGAAAGAGGAGCATACAGATTTACAGCTTTCCTGAAGATTTTTTCAATCAATCTGGCATAACCTACATACAGTTTCCTCTTTCGTGCAAATTTGGCAATAAATTTGATCTGGTTTTCAATGGGAATTACTGGCATGGTAATGTAAGGTTTATTATTATTTTGGTTGCACCCATAGAAATCATTCCATCCTTATGCGCTGATTATTAGAACATACTGCAAGTTAAGCAATTTCCAGCTTAATCAAAAAATTTTAAATGAAGGTTATTCCTGAGGTTTTATGCCACACTTTAATTCATTGATATTCATTTACACATATCACAACTTCTCCAGATACCTAATTGAATTACAGGCATTATCCTTTAGAGTGTAGTTATTTTGTATCATATCATTAATTATTATAATTCTGTGAAATATTGGTTTATTTGAATCAGATAAACTGGATTATTTGTAGAAAAGCGTGCTTTAACCTTCTTATGAAAAA
>JADDYF010000312.1 GCA_015712185.1 Bacteroidales bacterium | reverse complement strand
CGGCTGCGGAAAATATCTATTTTTAAGAAATATGTTATACCCGCGAAAATGCCGGATCTTTCGCTGAACAGAAAAAGGCCTAAGTATTCTTAAATAACCAAAACCGTTTAGAAGAAATATGGGCAGATTATCCCTTCTCCTGTTAGGTGTGATACTTCAATCGGCAGTATCTTCGACCACACTGTTGGCCCATACGGTGTCACATGCAGAAGCATCCATACTTGCAAAGAATCTTCCTGGCAGATCACTTTTCCTTAATAATGCTGTGAAAGGCCAGGGTTCATACATTATAGAGAAAACCGATTCCATTGTTTACGATGGAAAAACACTAGGTTATTTCTTTAATTATGAACCCGATGGATTTGTGTTAATACCAAAATTCAGGGAACTGGATCCTTATTTTGCTTTTTCAGATCGGGGCAGGATTGGTTATGATACAACAAATTTTATTTCTTCTTTTCTGAAGGAAGAACTGATCCTTAGATACAGAGCGCTGAATGAGGGAAAGTTATCCAAGGAAGCAATAACCCAAAATTCGGAAGAATGGGATAAATATCTGAATAACAAAGATGTATCTCAGGAAATCTTGCAATATCCTCCTGCCGGACTGACGACCACGGGGGGACTGATAGAGACAACATGGGGGCAGGGTGGTGTTTATAATGATTTCTGCCCCGCTGACCCGGTAACAGGCAAACAATCGGTAACAGGATGTGTTGCCACTGCCATGGCACAGGTCGTGAATTACTGGGGTACGAAAACAGGTATGCCCGGGAGTGCTGAATTCACTTCTGCAGATAATTACACTTCGGTATACACACCGGACTCGCTTGGAACAAGAACCATACCGATAGATGCTGTGAGCGCTTCATTTTCAGGTTTTACATATCCTTTATCAAGTGAAAACAAAGGACGTTTAAGTTTTGCATGCGGTGTTTCAGTAAAGATGAGATACAGTTCTGTCTCATCATCTGCCATTACATTAAATATCGCGACCGCTCTGGAAAATAAGTTCGGATTCAGCAATGCCGAGGTTCTGTATTATGATTCGAATCTTGATAATGTTCTCAGGGAAAACATTGAAGCCAGGCTGCCCTGTATACTGGCAATCAGGAATGCCAATGATATAGGTCATGCAATTATCTGTGACGGATTCATTGATGATGGTAGCATTATCAGGTTTCACCTCAATTATGGCTGGGATGGCCAGTTTGTCGGTCCGTCATTCTTTTATGAGATACCTGAAGACCTCCCCGCTGATTTCACGACCATTACATATGGTATAGTAAATATTATCTCTGAGAACGGGATTTTTGACATCATCGGCAACCATTACGACACTGTCACGATCGGCTCGCAGGTATGGATGGCAGAAAATCTTAAAACCACGAAATATTTTGATGGAACAGATATACCTTACGTAACAGACGGTGCTGCCTGGGGCAACCTGACAACTCCCGGTTTTTGCTGGTATGAAAATGATATTGTTACCTATAAGGATTCATACGGGGCTCTTTATAACTGGTATTCGGTAAATACGGGCAAGCTTTGTCCGTATGGCTGGCATGTTCCCTCGGAAGAGGAGTGGACAGTTCTTGTGAATCATCTCGGAGGAGAGAGTGAGGCGGATGAAAAGCTGAAGGCGATAACTGGCTGGGGACCGCTCAGCCAGGGAGGCACCAACGAAAGTGGATTTTCCGCTCTGCCCGGTGGTTATCGTAGTAATCCTTATAACACATGGTTGTATTACCAGAACGGATGGTATGGTTACTGGTGGTCAGTAACCGGAGTGAATGAAACAACCGCACGCTTGCGGTATATGGGCTATGATATCTCTGATATTCCGGCTGCCAGTGCTGACAAGAAAAGTGGTTACAGTGTCAGATGTATCCAGGATAAGGTACCGCTACCGGAACATTTCATTCCCATGCGCTGGCCGGATTCCGATGCTTCCAATATGGACTTTTATATACTTGAAGCAGTACTTGATGGAGCTGATCTTCAGCCGGGAGATGAGATAGGCATTTATGACAATAATCTTTGTGTTGGAGCAGTAATGATCACAGAGATACTTGCGGGTACAGGTTTCCTGAAATGCACTGTTCCGCGGGATGATCCGAATACCTCAGTGAAGGATGGTTTCTCTCAGGGAGCCCTGGTGAAATTCAGGATCTGGGATGTATCCAGGGATATTGAGATAACGGGTGTTTATGCAAATTTCATCTCGGGTACAGATTATTTTGCGGCGGGAAGAAACTCGTCGTGCAGACTGACAGGAATAGGATATCATAGTATTATAACACTTTCAAATCCTGTAACAGGCGGCTCCACAACCGGGAGCGGCACATATATTTACGGTTCGGAAGCGACAGTAAGAGCATCGGTGAATGCCGGCTACAGGTTTATTAACTGGACAGAGGATAATGCGGAAGTAAGTAAAGAGTCCTCTTATAGTTTTATTGTCAGCGGCAGAAGGGTTCTTACAGCAAATTTCGAAGTTGCAACCTCGGTCCAGCCTGATTCAGGGGAAGATATTGAGATATATCCGAATCCTGTAAAGGAAATTTTATATTTAAAAGCTCCTGATTGGGTGTTCATCAAAGTTACGGTTATTGACCATAGCGGAAAGATTTTAATTGAAGCACACAACAGATCTATAGATTTATCTAATCTGAAGCCTGGTCTATATTTCGTGGTTGTTAATGGAAAAGTATTCAGGATCATTAAGCAACTTTAAGAGAATCACTATATACTTCTTATATCCCGCTCCTTAAAATAAAATTGATTTCGGTTTATAAGTGGTGTAAATTTGATTATGGTAAATCAGGTTTTAATTCATCACTCGCTGAATATGGCTGCAATAAACGAAGATCTGATTCAAAAAGTGTTTGACAAAATGATAAAGTACCGGCCTGCACTTTTAAGCTGTTTGCTACGGTCCGATACTGACGAAGAAGCAGATTACCGAATAAAAGGCGATCTGGTTATAAAGAACTTTCCATGGCCAATAGGTGTGGAGCTCCGGAGACTATTCTCTGCATCGATGAGACACCCGGGCAGACTGAGGCTTGACCAGATTTTTAAAACGATCGAACGGACAGCACAGTTTATAAGTTTTGTTATGGTATGCCAGCTATGGATTGATGTGGCGAATAACAAGATAGTAATTCCAAAACCGGTAAGAGAGGAATTTGCCAGAAGGTTTTGTGTTCTGACCCTGGGTAATTTTTGCTGGCTGATCAGAACTCTTGCTAAACTCTATTCAGCCGAGAAAGCCGGCTGGTTCATAGCTGAGATGAATGACCAGCTTAATGAGGAGTTCCTTTCTTTACTCGACTTCTGGATCCCTGAAAGAAATGAAATAGGCCATTACCAGATCAACCTCAATGAGGAGGAGATCGAGAGGAGATGCGTTGAATACGAGGATAAGCTTTCACTGATACTTCAGCGTCTGGCATTTATTACAGGATATAGTCTTGTCTCCGTGAGGGAAATTAAAGTGCTGAAACCCCGGATCCATGAAGCGAAGTTTCATCATATTATTGATCTTTTGAACAGTACGGATTCCGATTTCAGAGAGAAGGAAATTGATGAGGAAAGATATTCTGACAGCAACTCTGTGCTGTTGATGAAATCAATAAAATCATTCAACGATTATCTTAGCCTGTCACCTCTTATCATCGACACCCATTCTGAGACCATTGATACAAAGGAGAAATTCGAGATAAGGAAAGATATCTTTATGTTCTCAAAATACAAGGATAATCACCTGATGTACATTGGGACGGAAGTAACGGATAAATGCGACCTGAGATCTCTCAGTAATTACGATATTCTGCTTGAGGAGTACAGGGAACTGATGCTGAAAATAAGTGGTGTTATTGTATAAAAGGATTTTCTGAACAATACTGATTATTTGCAATGATAAAATCTCCTTTTAAATTTCTTGATTCTTTTACGCTTGCAGACAAAGATATCTTTTTTGGCCGCGATAAGGAAATTTCCGAATTATACAGAAGGGTTTTCGAAAGCAAAATCCTGCTTGTTTACGGGATTTCCGGCATTGGCAAATCATCTCTGGTAAATTGTGGACTGGCCTCCAGGTTTGACGACAGTGACTGGTTGCCTGTAAATATTCGTCGGGGCGATAATATAATTGACAGTCTCAATCGGGCTCTTAACAGGCAGGCTATGACTCCATTAAGGGAAAGCCAGTCAGTTTTTGGCAAGCTGCAGTCAATATATCTCGATTATTTCAAGCCTGTTTTTTTGATCTTCGACCAGTTTGAAGAGTTATTTATTTTCGGTACAGCTGATGAAAAAACTGGATTTGTAAAGCTCCTAAAAGAAATAGTTGCCTCTGAAATTCAATGCCATTTAATCTTTGTCATTCGTGAAGAATTCCTTGCAGGAATCACTGAATTTGAGTATGATCTTCCCGATATCTTTTCCAACCGTTTCAGGGTGGAAAAGATGAACAGGGTTAATTCAATCCGGGCTATAGAAGGTCCATGTGAAATTTCTCATATTGAGACAGAACAACAGTTCGCGGGAAACCTCATTGAACGGATTTGTCCGGCCGGGAATGAGATCGACCTTACATTTCTGCAGATATACCTCGACAGAATCTTCCGTATTGCAGTTGCTGAAAAACATGACGATGACAGATTGAAGTTCTCCAACAATATTCTTGACAAGGCCGGAAATGTTTCTGACCTGCTCGGGCAATTCCTCGAAGAACAGATAAGGGAGATGGATGATCCTGACGCGGCAATATATATTCTTAAATCGTTCGTTTCACTGCAGGGTACGAAAAAGCAGATGAATGAACAGAAAATACAGGATTTTGCAGGAACCTTCGGGACAATAATCAGCGAGCCTGTTTTACTGAAATACCTTACCAGGTTTGTTGATCTCAGAATACTAAGGGAAAGAGATGAGAACGGACATTTTGAACTAAGGCATGATGCCCTGGCTACAAAAATCTTTGAGAAAATCTCTCTTGTTGAAAAAGAGATCCTTGAAGTAAGGCAATTTGTTGAGAACGCATACGGTATATGGCAGAAGCGTAAAGTTCTGATTACCTCTGCTGATCTTGATTATATTGCACCCTACGAAAGCAGGCTTTATCTTCCTCCAGAACTGAAAGGATTTATTGAAAGAAGTAAAAACGAGCTTATAAGGGCAAAACAAAGAACAAGGAGTATCGCCTTCGCAGGTATTGCAGTACTCCTTATAATTTTTTCAGCATTTACACTGTGGGCTCTCAGAGAAAGGAATAAGGCAATAGCTGAATCGAGACACTCAAAAGTGCTTCTGCTGATAGCAAAAGCCAAGGATCAGTCTGATAGCGATCCGGCAAAAGCTATTCGGTATGCACAGCTCGCATATAAATACGACAGTACAAATAATCTGGTAAACACCACATTAACAGGAATCCTTACTGCTGCAGATTCAAGACCATATTATTCTGTCTCCTTCAGCAACAGTGATAATATTTCTTCTGCAGTATTCTCTCCCGACGGAAAATCCGTACTGATCGCTTCGGCCGATAATATGGCCAGGTTATGGGATCTGGCAGGTAACTGTGTTGCAGTGTTTTCAGGTCACACAGAGTATGTAAATGATGCAATGTTCTCTCCTGACGGTAACTATATCATTACTGCTTCTAATGACGCTACAGCCAAGCTTTGGGATTTATCGGGAAGGTGTCTGTCTACTCTCGCCGGACATAATGATTATGTGTTTTCAGCAGTATTCTCTTCAGACAGCAGGCGGATAATCACTGCCTCTAATGACGGAACTGCAAAGCTATGGAATCTGGCTGGTATATGTCTGCAAACACTTTCAGGACATTCAGGGTATGTCAGCTCTGCAGTCTTTTCTCCGGACAGTAAAACCCTTCTTACTGCGTCGCTGGATGGAACTGCAAAGCTTTGGGATCAGTCCGGAAGATGTATGGTTACCTTCTCAGGGCATACTTCATATGTTTCGTCGGCACTCTTTTCAGCTGATGGCAGGTTCATTCTTACTGCTTCAAATGACAGAACGGCAAGACTGTGGAACTTGACTGGAATATGTCTGGCTACCATGAAAGAGCATACAAGTCCTGTGTATAAAGCAGTATTCTCTCCTGACGGGAAATATATCCTGACCGCTTCAAATGACGGGACTGCGAAGCTTTGGGATCTGTCGGGTAACTGCCTGATCACTTTTACAGGACATACTTCACCGGTATATTCGGTTACTTTCTCTCCGGATGGCAAAAGCATTCTTACTGGTTCAGGTGACAATACAGCCAAATTATGGGATCCAGGAGGAAAATGTCTCACCACACTCATGGGTCACAGATCATCTGTTTATTCTGCTCTTTTTTCACCTGACAGTAAGTATGTAATTACTGCTTCCAATGATAAAACAGCCAGATTGTGGGATTTATCCGAGAAATGCCTCGTAACTTTTACGGGGCATACTGATAATGTATATACCGGAGTTTTCTCACAGGACGGGCAAAATATTTTAACTGCTTCCAATGATAAAACTGCGAAATTATGGGATCTGTCGGGAAAATGCCTGACGACATTCTCCGGGCATACAGACTTTGTGAATGATGCTGTTTTCTTTTCAGATAAGAAATCCATACTGACTGCATCAAACGACAAAACGGCAAAACTCTGGGATTCATCGGGAAGATGTCTTGTTACATTGTCAGGGCATTCAGATTTTGTCAATAGTGCGGTTTGCTCTCCTGATGGTAAGAAAATCCTGACTTCATCTAACGATAATACTGTCCGGCTCTGGGACATATCGGGAAGATGCCTTGCTACTCTTTCAGGTCATACAGATCATGTTATAAGTGCAGTTTTTGCAGAGAGCGGCGAAAGTATCCTTACCGGCTCTATGGATTGTACGGCAAAACTATGGGATCTATCGGGTAAATGTCTGACCACATTTTCAGGTCATAAATTATTTGTTTCGTCAGCGGTTTTCTCTGCAGATGGCAGAAGCATTCTCACAGCTTCTATAGACGGAACGGCAAAGTTCTGGGATTTATCCGGAAGATGCCTGGTTACGCTGATTGGACATTCTGATTGCGTGTATTCTGCTCTTTTCTCTCCCGACGGTGATAAAATTGTGACTGCCTCAGATGATCAGACAGCTAAACTGTGGGATCTGTCAGGAAATTGTCTGGTTACCCTTTTCGGTCATACATCATATGTTTATTCTGCCGTTTTCTCGCCTGACGGCCAAAACATACTTACCGCTTCCAACGATAAAACTGCGAAATTATGGGATCTGTCGGGGAGATGCCTGGTGACACTTGCAGGGCATACATCGTACGTTTATTCTGCTGGTTTCTCTCCGGACGGAGAAAGGATCCTCACCAAATCTCCGGACAGGACAGCCAGACTATGGCTCACACCTTCATCGCTGAACAGCTGGTTAAATAAGACAAAAATCGGGAATCTTTTACCGGTGGATAAAGCAGAGATTGATGAACTGGATGATTTTGAAACTATTCAGTTATCTGCCGATCCGGCTTTTATAACGGAATATGCAAGATGGTATTTGAGTGTCTATGATACAGTGAAGGCAGCAATACTATTTGAGAAGGTTCATCTGTTGAGCCCGGGATTCTTTAATAAAAAAATACTCGGTGATATATATAAGAAACAAAACAATGTCATTAAATACCGGGAATTCTATGCCAATGAACCCGAGGCAATTATCAGGGATGACATTGCCTCCCTTCAGGACACCTCGGGTAATTTCGATTATGCTGAAAAGAGCAGGTTTTATTCGGTAAAAGCTGAACTATATGAAAATCTCCTGGCAATCCAACCTTCAATACCGAACAGAATAAATGCTTCAGAGGTATACGATGATCTTACATGGTATAACATACTTTCAAAAGATTATAAAACTGCTTTAAAAGCCATATCAAGAGGAATTGAATTAGTTCCTTCATTGCCGGAACACTATTCCTTGCTGCCTTTTTGTTTATTGCTGACCGGTCAATTTGAGAATGCCAGGGCTGTATTTATGGAATACAGGTACAAACCTCTCCTGGATTCGACTTATGGTGAGACATATATTGATGATATTGCCGAACTTGAGAAAGCCGGCATCACTCACCCCGATCTTGAAAGAGTGAAAGAACTGTTAACAAAATAACAATTAACTAATTATAACAGGGAGAAATATTGACTTGTTCAATAAAATGGTGTAAATTTGATACAAATAACCCCTTTACCTGTTTTGTATCAAAATCGGATAATAATGAGGAAACTATTAATCTTTGTGATCTTTTGCTCAATGTGTGTTGTTCTTAGCAGGTGTGTAAAAGCATCAGAAAAGGGATGTAATGAATCCAGTCCTGACAGGGTTGGTGCTATATGTAAGGATGGGACAAGGGCTTATACTACAGATCCCGGTACCTGTTCTGACCATGGAGGTGTTGACCGGTGGATCTGCCAGTAATAAAACACAAGCACATTCTCACAGCTGAATAAAAATTTAACCGGGATGCCCTGTTTAAATCATCCTACCATCCAAAGTTCACTATTTAGGATGAATGGATTTTTGTTTCTGAGAATTGAACTTATTTGAGCTTCGGACTAATTGTTGTAAATTGGAATTATAATTTTAAAAACCGGATAGTATGAAAAAGATCAATGAGGAAATATTAAAAGAAACATTGCATGATACAAACCGTCGCGGTTTCATAAAAACTGCAGGTCTTGGAGCACTGGGTATTTCAGGACTTGGATTTTCCACTTTTCAAAAAGAAGCCGGTAAAAAGAAACAGAAGGCCCGTACCAGAGCAGAAAAACTTAAAAGCATGGCATCGAACAGTTATGCCGTAAATCAGTTGTTCAAGCGAAGAGTAACACAGCAAAGAGGAGAAAGACCGGAAACTGTTCAGCTCAAGGAAAAATATGGTGAACTTACGCTTCTGGATTTCCCAAGGTTTACCAGGGAGACATATCCCGGTGTAACTGCGATGGATCTGTGGTCATCGTTGTTCGGAGATGTGACGGATGATACTATGTTCACACGTGTAGAACGGAATGATCAGGTCAGACCTGGTGAATTTGATCCGTCATCTGTTTCGGCAAAACGTTATCTTGATCTGCTGGTTAAGAATATGAACCT
>JADDYF010000296.1 GCA_015712185.1 Bacteroidales bacterium | reverse complement strand
CGAGATTTTTGGCGCCTTTAAGGTAAAAAGAGGAGTGGTAATAGTGGCATTATAGAAATATCCGTCATTATCTTTTGATTCATATTCCATCTTATACGCTTTTTTGTTTCTCCCTGATTCCGTATCTATCACCTTCACATAATAAAGCTGATTGATCTCTGTCGGTACAGGTTTGAAAGAGACTGATACATCATCGAACTTTATATCTCCGATCCCGTCAGGATACATATAAATCAATCCAAGCCTGTAGTTCTTTACAGTCTTATCCACAAGCGATGATAAATACTGTGAAATGGGCTTCATATTTATAATATAGGTTCTCCCTTCTAATTCCTGGAACATCCTGTAAGTATCATCCCTTTCAGAAATGACTGTCCCATGCTTTGCTCTCAGACTGTCGATATTATAAACTTCCCGAAATCTTTCTAATGCGTTAAGACTATCCTCAGGTGTGATATTTACTCTCTTTCGTATAATCTGATCAAGCCAGACCTCGTTCCTGAGCTCCTGCTGCCAGCCCGGATAATAACGCTGAAGCAGAAGAGCCTCGAAGCAGCCAAACCAGTAGTTCTTGTCATAAATATCGAGGGTATTTATGGCGGAACTCTTTAAATTCCGGGAGTACCTCGAAAGAAATTCGCCGGGATCTGCAAAGTGGGTATAACCATTATCCACGGAAGCCGCAAGAGAGCTCTTAAATCCCTCCCTGACACTTTGTAAAACAACAACTTCGGAATATGTAGCCTCACCCTCGCGGAACTCATCACATGAATATGAGTTTCTCTCTGACCTCGACAGGTCTCTGATCTTATAACTGCGGGCTATACAGAAATCTTTCAGATAAGGAAGTGAACCATTCAGCGTACCCTGTTCGTAGGCTTTTAACAGGGCAGTACCTTCAATATCCGAAAAAAGTGCAATGTTCAGGTCGGGATTTATCCTCAGATTTCCATACTGGTTCCTGAGGATCTTAGGCTGATAACAATGCATCAGCTCATGGATAAAAATCAGGATGTCATTCTCCCCTTTCAATATACCGGTACTTTCTTCCTGCACAGAGACGGGAGCTGTGAATCTGATATCAACGACAGTTACCATTTTATTATTGAACATTCCCAGAGGTATTGGTCCTCCTCCGGCCCGAAGCGGCAGTTTTACCGGGAAATTGTTGAGCCTGGTTGTATCAATATGAAGAGCCAGACCTCGTACTTTAACATCAGGGAATGGTACAAACTCCGGAGGAGGTGCAGGATGACCGATCAGGATCCTGAGTCCGTTCTGGAAAGTCATAAGGAACGGATAACTCATATAATCATCCCATCCTTCCCAAACATCATCCGCGAACTGGTCGAGGATCTGATATGCCTCGCCAAGCCTGTTCAATTCAACCATTACCGGTTCAGGCAATTGAAAATCTGTTGGCGATTGGGAGTATATGGTGTTTGATGAGGCACATATCAGCGCGAGAATTACATATAGAAGGAGCTTTTTCATGGTTTGTCCTTTGATTAATTTGTTTTCTTAAGATTATCAGGCAGATCAAACAAACCTTCAGGGGATTTTACAAGTTCAAGTTTGTCAACATTGATCTTTGTAATGATTGGCGGTGCGATAGGATTCTCAACAGTCTCAATAATTTTAAGTGTGACAAGATTATTATTGTCTGCAATCAGATCGAAGACTGGACTCCGTTTATTGTTTGTTCCCGTAATGTTCATTATCGTATTATTCAGCATTTCTGCAAGAAACTGATCGTCACTCCCGGTCACAAAGAATTCAAGCGAGATCTGGTCAAAATCTGCATCTCCCTCGCATATATAATGTTCACAATCATATCCGCCAACGGTATCTGCAGCAAGCTTCCGGATTTTGTTCCACTCAAATACTGATTCATAATATTGCCCGAGATATCTAACATCCAGATTCCGCACTCCGGGCGACGATGTTTGCTGCTCTTTTATCGGCTCTGTCCTGACTGTACCCGATTGCAGGTTAACGAAATAGACAACTCCAAGGTCCTTTCTGGTGATGGTTTTAACCTGGTTGTTCAGGGTGCAGAATTTATCCTTTGCGATCCAGTACTCGGTAACATTTACACGGTCTAAACTCATATAGGTCCGGGTACTGGTTATCCTGGCATAATAAACCGGGTCATCAATGGTAGTGTTAGAACAGCCGGAACAAAAGGCAATCAAAATAATAACAGGTAATTTCATAGATCAGGGTTTTGATTTACTTATAAATGTAAGCCTCCCGTCAGTCATAATTACCAGACTGGTTGCAGGGTACCTGCCGGATATTACGCTTTGCACCGGTAAATTTCCCATGGGATTACATTGGAGAGCTAAGTTACATCGGGAAATGATCAGTGGCAAATAAATGTTTAAACAGGTGTCCGGCACGCGGAGTTTATCATGTGAACCGAATTCCGAACATGTAAAGAACTTCAAATCTGATTCCGATATTCTTTTTTTCATTTTTACCATCTCACTTACCTGATTTATGAACAGGTTTTCCACGTATAATTATACGTTTTATTATACGTTGTAATGAGCTGTAAGCCTATCCCCCTGGTGCGTGGTACCTTTTTCCCGCTGCGCCCGCTGTCCTGCATAGGAAAGGCAGCACGAAGATCCAGATGTTCTGTGCAGGCAGAAAAGACGGAATGAAGCAACAGACGTTCCGCCTGACGGCGTAACAGAGGCAGCAACCCGCCACCATTCACGGGTTGTTAGTCAAAATGTTGAAAAAATCAAACAAGAGGGCTCTATATTTGTTATAATTTTGCTAAATAGAACTCAGCCATAATGCTGTTGACAAGGTTTACAAATCTGATTTCAAGTCCGGTAATTGCACTTCTAATACTGCTCTTTTACGGCGGCGTCTCAAACAGGATCAGCAAAGGATCATACAGCAATGCTGTTCCTCCCATCGATTCGTTGAGCGAAAAAACCATTCCATCAGGAGAGGATAAAGTATTCAATCCGGATATTATTTCACAGTTCTATGAAAAAAGCGGGGACTACCTCTCCCCTGCATGGAGTAATTTGGAGAAAATAACACAGATGATCAGCGCCATCTATAATGTGACAGCTGATGGCCTTGTACCAGGTGATTATCATCTTGCTGAGATTGAAAGGCTGACAGAAAAGATCATACAGTCGGATCAGCCTTCCTTTGAAGATATTGACAGATTCGAGATGCTTATGACTGATGCGTTTTCGTTATTATCGACACATCTGTCTGCGGGAAGAACCAATCCAGATACTGTCGATCCGCAATGGAAAGCCGCCAGGAGATATTTCAGACACGACTGGACAGCATTTATCGACAGTTCCCTGAATACAGATGACATTACCGGAGCACTCCGGAGCGTGACTCCGCAGCAACGCGATTATGCCAATCTTAAAAAAGCCCTGGCTAGATACCGGCAGATCGAAATAAGAGGAGGCTGGGAGAGCTTCAGTACAACCCTGCCTAAGCTTGAGATAGGTATGAGACATCCTGATGTATCATTGCTGAGGAGACGACTCGCCGTTACGCAGGGGTATATAGTATCCGACCCGGAAGACGAGGATCTGTTTGATCAGACATTGAAGGACGAGGTCATCATTTTTCAGCAGAGGAACGGTCTTGACGCCGACGGAGTAGTGGGGAAAGCTACAGTTGAAGCGTTGAATGTTCCCGTGAGGGAAAGGATTGAAACAATTGAAGCAAATCTTGAACGATGGAGATGGATCAGCGAAAATCCCGGAGACCGTTATATATGGGTGAATGCGGCTGATTTTGGGCTCAGGGTGATGGAAAATGGCAAACCTGTATTTCAAACACGTGCCATTGTGGGAAGTCCCGAACGCCAGACACCCATATTCAGTTCAGTGATGAAATATATGGTGCTGAATCCCGTCTGGGTGGTGCCGCCTGTTATCCTGAAGGGCGATGTTATTCCGGAAGCCCGGAAAGATACGGCTTATTTTGCGAGGAAGAATCTGAAGATCTACAGACTGGACGGATCAGAGGTGGATCCTGCCTCTATCGACTGGGAAAACATCATTCCTGAAGACTGGTTCCCATATATGATACGGCAGGAACCGGGCCAGACCAATCCTCTTGGAAGGATTAAATTCATGTTCAACAACCAGTATGATGTATACATACACGACACACCATCCAGATGGCTGTTCACAAAAAACATCAGGACTTTCAGCTCCGGATGCATCCGCATCAGCAATGTCGTTGAATTTGCCGCGTACCTCTTAAAGGATGATCCTTTCTGGACTCCCGACCTGCTCCGCGAAGCTGTCGACACAGGTCTTACACGTACCATTTTTCTTAAGAAACCGATACCGGTACATATAGTATACCTTACAGCGTGGGCTGATGATGACGGGACAGCTTATTTTGGAAATGATATTTACAGCCGCGACCGGCAGGTTATCACTGCTCTGAAGCAACATCCCTTACAAAAGACTCTGTAAAGAAACTCGACATTCCTTCGAGTGCAGTCTCCATTGTGAACATACAGGAGCTGTTCAGGTATTTATTGTCGGGGAAATGAATATACAAACAGGAGCGGCCGGAAAGCATCCTGATGATCTTTTCGTGATTCTCAAGGGGTATTGAAGGACATCCGAAACTTCTTCCCAGCCGGCCATAACGTTGTATGAAAGACCTGCTGACATAATCCGCACCATGCATCACAATAGCCCTCTCCCTTGCTTTATCGTTAATACCGGGTTCAACACCGTCGAGACATAGCGACAGGCCGTGCCTGCCAATATAGGTCCCGCCGGTAAGGTAAAATCCCAGGCTGCTCTGGCAGGATGAAGGAGTGTTGGAAAAACTGCATGCAAATTCTTCTCCGCTGTTACATCCATGGGCGACGAGACTGACATGGACCACTTCCAGATTATTTACATCAATGATCCACATGCGTTCAAGTCGCGATGAAATAGTAAAATCGATTATTGTAAGGAAATTCTTTTCAATGTTGTTCGCAGACTTAAGATTAAAGAAGCCTGTAAGAGCTCTCTTGAAAACATCATAATCCGGTTTCGATATATCACTCCTGAGCAGGTTGAAAAATACACTGCAGTAATCGTCAAGCCGTTCGGTGCTGGCAATGCCTGTAAGATGCCCGGAGCTCACGTCAGGCTTATGACCGTCGATGATCAGGGAAAAACATAAACTGATGAATATCAAACTGGTAAATTTCACAGGCATCAGGATTATCAGTTCAGAATTCGAAACAAAATAATGATTATTCTTTACTCTAACTTCAAAACTTCCGTACCTATTATACGAAAAGCGATAAAAATTGTTTTATACTCTGTTAAGCTGCTGATATACTTTGAGTTGAAGTGTGCTTAAAATTTCAGTTAATCTAACCCATGTCCTCCCGCTGTCGCGGGACAGGCTTCCGCTGAGGCGGAATCTCCGCTTCGATTCGATCTCCAGGGAGGGGATCTTATTAGTAAACCACAGGCCATGAGCTCCAAATTCCGTACTTTGGACATACCCCGAAATTAACCTTACAAAATTCTGTGTAGCCTGTAAATCCTGATTCTAAGGCAATCTACAAGTGATAACACAAAAAAAATGGGGATGCTTTCTCTTGTTTACATCAATGCAGCACCCTAATCAGAAAAAGGAAGGTATTATCAGGATTAAACCGGAAGATAACACAGGCCTGCTCTGAAAGAGCCAAATATTAATAACCACCGGTGCAACCGGTGGTAAGAGGCCAACCAACCGACTCCAGCTCTGAAGGAGCTGAATATCAGGGGTACAGGAAGTTTCTTTCATCACATAAAACCTTACTTTTTATTCCATAAACAGATTCCAGTACTATTCTCCACAATGTCGCGCCCCTTCAGGGCTAAATTCTGGAAAGCCTCATGATGATTCATAACTCAAATTCGGTTTTGGATTAATATTGGGGTATGTCCAAATAAGCTAAAAAATTGACTTTGGCATGTGGTAATCAGAAAAACGCCAGAAATTGATGATTTTTCTGTTGCCGGAGTTTGCGAACGCGAAATGAATAAGGTAAGGATATTAGTTATGGTGGGGGAGTACGATGCGGGAATGATAAGGCTTGATAGGGTAATCAGGAATCACGGAGCTGTGACAATTGAAAGCTTAAAACTTGAACCTTTCTGGGACCCGGTCAGAAATAATGAAAAATTCAAGGAAATCATCTCTAATCCGGCTTATCAGATAAATTTACAAGAATGAAAATATATCTATACTCAACCTCATTCCCGGATAAGGTTACTTTACCTTCGATGGTTATTATTGGAAGCAAAAAAAGCTGTTTCCAGTCAAAAGAGGACCGGCCTTTAAGAAAATAGCCCCTGGGCTATTTTTAGGGAGGGGCCGGCATGCAGAGGTGGCATAAAAGGCGTACTAAAAAAATGGCTCAGTCCCAGCCTGGGGAGCCAGAAGAGAGTGAGAGTGAGAGTGAGAGTGAGAGTGAGAATCGTCAAGGGCGTCATGTTTGTAGCTTTTTGGATGTTACACATGATTTGAGCCGGGTACCTGCGGAATGTAGTGATCAACAATATTTAATATATCAGAGCTCCGGAAGACCGGATATAAATTAACATGCCTCTCCGATGGAGTTCCATAGGCAATTCATAGTTGTATCTCTATAAATCATACCTTTCAGTTTCTGACTTCCTATGGCAAGATAAAATTGACTTTGACCAAATCAAGATGTAATCCTGATTATATCTATTCTCATATTACCTTTGTACAGAAACAACAACCATCTCTCGGCATCTCCTCCAGAACACAGAGGAGTATTCAATATTAACCGGTAATCCTGATTCCTTCAGTATTCCTCCTATTCCACCCCCGGCAAGGAATGCCTTGAAATTTGGGTAGTGGTCGTGGCCGATTGTCGCTTCCACAAAACGATAACCAATCCCTCCGACATTCTTAGGAAGCGGGACAACTGAATCAATGATAATACCCCGGCGTGCTACACGCAGTGCTTCCTTTATAACAGATATCTGCTGCGGTCTTTGCAATTCGTGCATTATCATTAGCATTGTTGCAAAGTCGAATGAATTATCTTCAAAGATGTGCAGGTCTGTGGCATCTTCATAGACAAAAGTTATGTCCTGAAAGGGATTAGTTTTACGAGCAAAATCCAGCATACGGAGAGACAAATCAAGACCTATAACGCGGCAATGCTTAATCTTCCTCAATTCGAAGCATAGTTGACCTGTTCCACAGGCTATATCAAGAACTGAGGAATCCTCGGGGATGAAGTCTACAGTTACCTGACGATTCTCAGCAAGTTGAGGATCCAGGAACCTGTGGAAAAATGATCCGTAAAAGAACAAACTTTTATCTTGCGGCATCGCAATCCCTCCCTTATAAAATTGATTTTACATATCAAAGTAGTGAAATGGTAAATAGTTATAAGTCAGTCCCTTGAAAACCATAATACTCAAGAATAAAATTAGTTGTTTTTTGATTAAAGTCAAGTAAATAATGAGATTATTTTCATCCTTCGGAAGATAGCTTCAGCATTACATACTATAACCATATCTTTAGTCTTCATCTCGAGGCTGCAAAGAAGGCAGTTGCCGGGCAAAAGAACAACTAATTATATTCACGAATAAATCTTATATTTGCAGCTAAACTTATCAACGATATGATGGGGATCACGGCAGCTTGCTGACGTAATCCCCCGTCTCGATACAAAAAAGAAGCTGCCTCTCTGACAGCCTCTTTTTTTATTCAATCCTCAATGCATTTGCAGGATTATGAC
Source organism: Bacteroidales bacterium (assembly GCA_015712185.1). Lineage (GTDB taxonomy): Bacteria > Bacteroidota > Bacteroidia > Bacteroidales > VadinHA17 > LD21. The sequence continues at coordinate 90 of JADDYF010000296.1, read as the reverse complement.
TTGCTGCTTTTATTGTCTGGTAGCTTATCGACAGGAAACCTATAATTATTACAATAATCGTGGAAAGAACATATATCAATGGATTAATTT
>JADDYF010000273.1 GCA_015712185.1 Bacteroidales bacterium | reverse complement strand
GTTAGTATGGATCATTCCAGAGAACTTTTCTCACGTTTGCCTGAGAATTGCCTTAAGGTGGCAGAAAGCGGTTTTCAGACATATAAAGAAGTAACGAAGTTATTTACTACAGGGTATAATGCCTTTTTGATCGGTGGAAAATTTATGAAGTCGAAAAATCCAGGAAAGGCTGCTGCACTGTTTATGAAGGATTTAAAAAAGAGTATGGAATGAGTTTAATGATAAAAATATGTGGCATGCGTGAACCGGAAAATATGCTTGAGGTGGCAGATCTTGAACCTGACCTGATGGGATTCATCTTTTATCCGGCTTCCCCGCGTTATGCTGCCAAAATATTAAATCCTAAAATCTTTACCCGGTTCCTCCCAGGCATTAAAAAAGCAGGCGTATTCGTGAATACTGGTTTTGATGAGATAAATGAAACAATCCGCAAATACTCCCTCGATATAGTACAGTTACACGGAGATGAGAGCTCTGAAACATGCCGTCGGTTAAGTGGAGCAGGTATTCATGTTATTAAATCTTTCAATATAAAAGACAGTACCGGATTCAAATTATGTGCTAAATACATCCCTTATACAGACTATTTTTTATTTGATGCCTCAACCTCAAAATATGGTGGATCGGGGAAAAAATTCGATTGGAAAATACTTGATAACTACGAATTGAACCATCCGTTCTTTCTTAGCGGAGGTATTGCTCCAAAGGATGCTAACAATATTCTGGAGATTACCAATCCAGCATTTTATGGAATTGATCTTAACAGCAAGTTTGAGATTAAGGAGGGTATAAAAGACGTTAAAATCCTGAAAAAATTCATATACGACATTCGGAATAAAAACAAATCATTATGAACGAGACATTTACAGCTGACAAGAATGGATATTATGGTGAGTTTGGGGGTGCATTCGTCCCTGAAATGCTCAGGCAGAATGTTGAATCATTAAGGGATGTTTATCATCAAATTATTGAATCGCCAGAGTTTCAAAAGGAGTTTACCGGGTTACTCAGGAACTATGCAGGAAGGCCATCCCCTTTATCTTTTGCAAAGCGGCTGAGTGATAAGTATGGGGCAAAGATTTATTTGAAACGAGAGGATTTAAATCATACAGGTTCTCATAAAATAAACAACACCATCGGTCAGATTATACTTGCAAGAAATATGGGGAAAACCAGGATCATTGCTGAAACTGGTGCAGGTCAGCACGGAGTGGCTACAGCTACCGTATGTGCTCTTATGGGACTGGAATGTGTGGTTTATATGGGCGAGACCGATATGGTGAGACAAGAACCTAACGTAAAGAGGATGGAGATGCTTGGAGCCAGAGTAGTACCGGTAACAAGCGGTAACAAAACCCTCAAGGATGCGACGAATGAAGCTTTGCGTGATTGGATATGTAATCCTGTTAACACTTTCTATATCATCGGCTCTGTTGTCGGTCCACATCCGTATCCTGATCTTGTAGCACGGTTTCAGTCGGTTATTAGCGAAGAATTGCTTTCTCAACTCAGGGAAGCAGAAGGGACAGAAGACCCGGGATATATTCTAGCATGCGTTGGTGGAGGAAGTAATGCGGCCGGGATTTTTTATCATTATATTAACAGGAGAAACGTCAGATTGGTAGGTGTGGAAGCTGCTGGTGAAGGAGTAAATACTGGTCTTACAGCAGCCACAATTGCAGTGGGTGAAAGAGGGATCATACATGGCAGCAAAACCCTGGTTATGCAAAATGAAGACGGACAGATTACAGAACCTTATTCGATCTCTGCCGGCCTCGATTATCCTGGCGTAGGTCCAATTCATGCATGGCTGGCAAGGACGGGCAGGGCAGATTATTTGAATGTCACTGATAAAGAAGCTCTTGCTGCTGCATATGAACTCACGAAGCTCGAAGGAATAATTCCTGCCCTCGAATCGGCACACGCACTCGCAGCTCTTGGTAAATTAAAAGTCAATAAAACTGACATTATTGTTGTAAATGTCTCAGGCAGGGGAGATAAGGATATGCAGGCCTATTTTGAAGCCAAAACATAAAAATCAAATTCAATGAATCGCATAGATAAACTTTTTCAATCTAGAAAGCAAAATATACTTTCCATTTATTTTACTGCCGGATTTCCAGTACTTGTTGACACACTTCGCACGATACAGGAATTGGATAAAGCAGGTGTGGATATGATTGAGATCGGAATGCCCTTTTCTGATCCGGTTGCAGATGGACAGGTAATACAACGAAGCAGCGAAAAGGCTCTTTCTAATGGCATGACCATAAAACTACTGTTTAAACAATTAGCCTCGGTGCGCGAAACAACAGATCTCCCATTAATTCTTATGGGGTATATAAATCCTGTTTTAAAATTCGGAATGGAAAATTTTCTTCACAAATGCCAGGAGACTGGTATTGATGGCATCATTATTCCTGATCTCCCTGTTGAGGAGTACCAGGAACCATATGAAGCACTTTTTGAAAAGTATAATATCTTGAACATTTTTCTTATTTCGCCGCAAACGCCGGATGAACGGATCACTTACCTGGACTCTATTTCGAAAGGATTTTTATATATGGTTTCCACAGCTGCCACTACCGGAACAATAAACAATTTTGACGAATCACAGATAGCCTACTTTAAAAAGGTTAATGATCTTAACCTGAAAACACCAAGGTTGATAGGATTTGGTATTTCAAATAATGAAACTTTTATTCAGGCTTGTAATTTTGCGAACGGGGCAATAATTGGAAGTTCATTTATCAGGGCACTTGATGGGAATGGTACACTGCCGGAGAATATTCATGGATTCATCAGAAAAATCAGGGGATAGATATTACTACAGGCTTTAATATGGGTATATATCGTCAGACCTATTCTCAAATCCGGATATTACAGTAAATACTTTGAAGAAGCAGCAAAAATTAATAAGTTCATGAAGATTATTAATAAAGAAGTAAATCTGCCTGGAGAAAATGCCGGCAAGTGTTAAATAATGAGAGTTTTCACCATGTTTAAAAAGAATAAATGAAGGCATTAAGAATAGGGAGTCTTTCAATTGCTGTTCCGGTCATTCAGGGTGGAATGGTAGTTGGCATTTCGCTTTCCGGATTAGCTGCTGCAGTTGCAAATGAGGGGGGTTAGGGTAATTTCAAGTGCCGGGCTTGGACTTTTATACAAGGACTTTTCTGATAACTTTCTTGAGGCGAGTGTTCTCACACTTAAGGAGGAGATACGCAAAGCAAGGGAGAAAGTAGTTCGTGTCATTGGCGTTAACGTTCTGGTTGCCATGACAAATTTTGCGGATATGATAAAGACTTCCATCTGAGAAAAGGTAAACATCATTATAGCGGGCGCAGGACTTTCACATGAAAATGGGAGCCTCGGGAGTACAAATGGGAACAAGATTCGTAACGACTTATGAATGTGATGCATCGCAAGCCTTTAAACAAGCATACATTGATGCCGATGAGAAAGATATTATAAAAATTAAGAACCCTGTTGGTATGCCTGGGCAAGCTATTTTTTCGAGTTTTATCCAAAAAGTGAAAGATGGGAAAAAACAACCAAAAAAATGTCCGATTAAATGTATCAAGACCTGTGTGATTCCAATTGTCATATGATTACTATATTTAACAAATAATGGATCATACATAAATAAAATTCTATGCTTCTAAATCTGAAAAAAATACGAAAAAAGCTCCTTGAGGAAAGGAAATTAACAAAATATCTAACTTATGCTTTTGGTGAAATAATTATTGTAGCTATTGGAATCCTTCTTGCTTTATACCTGAATAATTGGAATCAAAATAGAACTGACAACAAATTGGAAATCCAATATTATCAAAGCATAAAGAATCAGTTAAAGGAAGATTCAAATATTTTAACCGGTGAAATGTATTA
>JADDYF010000259.1 GCA_015712185.1 Bacteroidales bacterium | reverse complement strand
TGCAGCCAACCCAGAGCCTTATCGAAATCGAGTTCGATTGTGGCGGGGTTAGTGAGCGGATTGTATTTTCCGATCTTTTCAATATATCTGCCATCCCGTGGCGACCTGCTATCAGCTACTACAATGTGGAAATAAGCCAGCTTTTTGCGGCCTTTCCTGGCTAATCTGATTTTAACTGCCATTAATTTTTAACGCTTTTTATTTAACCTGTTTTAAATTGTGGGTGCAAAGATAGCAGTAATTATTTACCCGGCAAATGAATGACGGTAAATTATATGTAATAGAAAGAGGCTGAATCCTTTTAAGGTCAGCCTCTTGAAGGAATGAAACATTGTCCCTGCTATGGATTTCTTGTAAAAGTAAATCCATAGGTACCCAGCCCACCCAGGACAGTTGTGGAAATATCAAAATACATGGTATAAGAGCCGTCACATGAATTGTAAACACCGCTGCCAGCGTAAGATATGGCTCCATAGCCCCAGGCATCCGAAGAAATAGCCTTATTCGGTACAGTGACTGCATAAGTAGCAGGATTTATATACATAACAAGCGGGCCCAGATCTTCAACAAGTCCTTCTATTTCCTCAATTCCCGAGACATATATCTTATAAGGATCGACAGCATCAGCTGTAAGAGTTATATCTCCTTCCGAATTCCAGTCTGCAGATACTGAATGATAGCTGCCTTCGGCCAGATTCACATCATAAGCGCAGGCTACAGGCACCGACAGTACAGCAGTGGAACGGGTAGTAATGCCTTTGGCAGTAGTTACGAGCTCAATCAGAAAAATATCGCCATTAATGATATCATCCAGATTAATTCCCAGTTTCTGAGCAGCTCCTGCTGATGTGATCCTGACAGTTGTGGGAAAGGATGTTAATTCCGCCATAGTCACCCTTTCAAAATTGTCCTTATATGAACATTGTACGGTAATCTTATCTGCCTGGGTTCCGGCGGGTATAATCACTTTGAATTCCACATATGAATTCCCGAGATCCTTGGAGTCAAATATCCCGGGGTTAATATCAGTAATGCCTGGCACCACTGCCGTGCCTCTTTCACCTGCAGGGTCAGGGAGCTCCTCACAGCTCATAAATATCAATAACAGCGTGAAGCTCAATCCTATAGTTATTATTTTTTTCATCTTTGATACATTTAAGTGTTTAATGCAGAAAAAGGGGAACCTATCTTGTTCCTCCAGCCCACCAGACATTTTCCGTATATACATATGTGCCGTCGCCATAGGCATTACGGACATTCACATTAGTAGTTACATCTTCAGATCCATACGAAAGCCGTAATGGGAACCTGTTAACATTCAGAGGATTATCCAGACTGACGACATTGTTGCCCATTGCCTTTAAACGCCTGTAATCGTTATAAGCTTCCAGCGCTTCTTCCTCGTAAAAAGCAATATATTTCTGATTCATGACCTCCGATAAGGGATTTGCATTAAACCGCGGTCTCACGTTTAATGTGAAATAATTAACAGCATCTGCAGCCGACAATCCGATATTGACCTTACGGAATGCAGCTATTATTCCTTTACGCAATGCTGTATCCGCAAGAGCCAGGTTTCCGGTTCTGACATAGGCTTCAGCTTTCAGGAATTCAATTTCGTGATAGCTCTGGAGGTAAGTTGGAGCAGTGATCGTGCTTATTGCGGATATTGAATATGTCCCCTGTACCTGATTTGCCGTTCCATTTGGAGCAAACAGCAGTCCTCCTCCCGCATCGGGATGAGGCATGAAGAATACATCATCCCTGGGATCGCTTCTCTCCACAAGCTTATTGTGAAGGCTCTGGCTTGCCCCATAGTAATCACGATCCTGAAAGAGGCAATAAAAAGGACTTTGTGTGGTATTGCCATTATATATAAACTGTGCCTGTTCGTTGCCCGATGTAAAAGACTGGTCAGCAAATGTGATCACATCAGCATAAGCAGGAGCCTTATGTGATAAACGCATGGTGTAACGGGCTTTCAAACCATAGGCAAATTTCTTCCACAGGTCAATATCACCGTTATACATCAGATCCTGGGCACCTAGAGAGGGGTATATTGATGTCTTTCCCAGATTGGCAATGCCTTCGTCAAGGAAGTCAAAAATATCTTCATAGATATCTGCCTGTTTATCAAGCACAGGAGTAAATATGACACCAGGCTGGAGCGCTTCAGTCCATGGCACATCACCCATAGCATCAGTCAGTGTGGCAAGGTTATACGCCGTAAGGATCTGTGCGATACCAAGGGTGTGATAATTACCCTCCTCTGAACCTCCTTCAGAGCACTTTCCCCTTATCACCTTCAGGATATAGAGTGTCTGGTAAACAGCATCCCAGGAATTATTATAGGTTGTTGCACTGGAGGGCTCTCCCGACCTGATATCAGCATTATAGAACTGACCCCATACACCAGTATTATGTTCAATATAAATTGAAGCATAAAAATTAAAATCACCTCCTGCTACAGAGAACGCACTGCCTGTTATGGCGTCTGTTATTATCAACCGGGAAACCATGTCGCTCGGATCGTTTACATTCCTGTTGATCTCATCCATGATTGATTCCGAGCAGGACCAGAGTGTGATAGCCAGGATCGCTGAAAACAATATATTAATTACTTTTCTCATGATATTTCGGATTAAAAAGTTAAATCAAGATTAAAACCAAAGCTCGTTGTCTGAGGCACTGTGAACCTTTCAAATGATCCTCCCATGTTTGTATTACCCTGGCTCGACTCGGGATCGAGGTTCGGATAAATGGTCCAGAGAAGAATGTTCCGTGTAAAAACCGAAACACCAAGATCAACTTTATCAAACAGCTTTTTGCCGGGTTTATATCTCAGGGAAAGCTCGCGGAGCTTGACAAATGAGTTGTCAAAGATATAGTACTCATCGATGTTTGTAAGTATGTTTGTATGCAGGCTCTGCAAAGCCAGGGGATCATTGGGGCCGCCCCGGGCAATATCGTTGGGTGTGCCATCGCGTTTTACTCCGTCGAAGATAAAAGTTGACTCACGATCCTCCACCCTTGTTGACAAACCATAATAGTCAAGCAATCCATTGCTGCCCGAGTACATCTGGCCTCCCTGTTTCCATTCAAACAATGCATTCACCGACCAGTTCCTGAAAGTGAAATTTGTACCGCCTCCAAGGATAAAGTCGGGAGATACTTTTCCGATCACTGCAGGTTCCCCTTCCAGCGGAAAACCATAATATGGAGAGGTCGGATCGTCCTCAACGACTATTTTTCCTTCTTCGTTACGCAGAAAGGAATCACCATAAATGACCGGGTAAGTATCACCAATACCGGCACGGACCTGCGGAGTTGTGAAACCACCTATGAAAATACTCTCCACACCCTCAGCAAGTTCATCTACATAATTATCGATTTTTGAGAAGTTGAAATTAAAATCCCATTGCAGATTGGCAGTTGATACCGGAGTCAGATAAAAAACAACCTCGTGACTGAGAGTATGAACCTTACCTCCATTCATATACAGGTACCTTATACCTGTAGAACCAGCCAGAGGCACCGGAAATATCTGATCTGCTACATTCTGACGTGAGAAAGTATAGTCGATACCAAAACGATTCTTGAAAAACTTCAGATCCGTACCAATTTCGTATGATTTAGTGTTCTGAGGAACCAGGTTGGGATCGTACATAATCAGATTGGGAGTATAGGAACTTATTCCTCCAATAGGATACTGGATCGGAGCTCCCGTCCACCAGCCGCCTGAATAATCGGGTGTGCTGAAGAAATCCGGAACATATGCTCCGGCCTGACCCACTTCAGCATACGAAACGCGTAATTTCGCAAAGGAGATCCAGTCAATGTCTTTTATGGCACCCAGTTCTGATGCCACAAAACTGAAGGCAACTGAAGGATAAAAGAACGATCTGTTATTTGTCGGCATTGATGAAACAACATCATACCTGCCTGTACCGGTAAGGAACAGCAATGATTTAAACTGGAGGGACAAGCTGCCGAAAGTACCAACAGTCCGATTCTGGTATCTGGATTCGTCTGCAGTGACGATATTGGCATTCCTTATATGTGCCCAGCCGCCGAAATTGAATTCCTCGCCATGTTCTGAATATGTCTTTCCGTTGCTATGATCAAATTCATTTCCCGCCAGTGCATTTAAGGTCAGATTACTGGCAAGATTCCAGTTTAAATTAACTGTGATGAGCGAATTTATTGTAAAGGATGTAATGCCATAATTATCTATCATCCCTGTGGTGCCGGCATGGCCGTATTCAAATATGTCGACGAAATTTGTGGTATAGGAGTCCGTACCCAGCTGATATCGGATTTTAAGATCCATTTTTTCTCCCAGGGTGGCGAGGTAATTAATATATCCGTTCCCGAAGAACCTGTCAGTTTTTTCATTGAAAACAGTGTGTTCGGAGGCCCAGTACGGATTGTCCCAGCTTCCTCCCCGGTAATATATCTGGCTATAGATGTCTCCAGGTGTATAGTAAGGATAATCTTTCAGGTTATAGCTCAAAGGAGCCCCTAATACTCCGGCAAGAGAAGCATCATTAGCAGTCGGAAGCTTATCAATATCGGTTTTTGAGAAATTGGCGTTGAATCCTGTAGTGAAATTCTTGTTAAGCTTCCTTTCCGCAGAAGCTTTGCCATTCCAGCGATTCATTCCTGTTGCCAGGGCCACGCCGCTCTGTGAAGTCTGGCTTAGGCCAAGAGCATAGCTGCCGCTTTCCATTGCCTGGCTTACCATCACGTTATTGGTCGCAGAATAACCTGTCCTGAAATATCTGTCCCAGTTATTGAAGACCTGAGGTGTAACCCATGCATCTTCAATCTGTCCCAATGCCAGCTGCGGAACATAAAACTCTCCGGGATGACCCTGGGTATTGCCTCCGTATGTGGGATCATCCGGAAGATCAACGATCTTAGGACCCCATGATAAGGAAGAATTGGGGACATATAATCCATTGTTCCCCTGGGCATATGTTGTCTGGTAATCGGGAGTCCGTGAAACCCGTGAGATTGCGCTTGTATGAGTGATTGAAACAACGGGCTTTCCGATAATATTATTCCTGCCGCTTTTTGTGGTGATCACAATGACGCCGTTTGAGGCACGGATACCATAGAGAGCTGCTGCTGCCTGACCTTTCAGTATGTTGACACTTTCAATATCAGCAGGATTGAGATCGACAGCCCGGTTGGAAATATCCGAACCTGTTACCCCGGCACCTATCTGCGAAAAGTTACCGTTGGTTCCTGACTGGATATCCGCATTTGAGGCAATGGGCATTCCGTCAACCACATACAGGGGTGTGTTATTCCCGGTAAATGAGCGGGCTCCGCGAATAACGATCTGTGATGAGGCTCCCGGCATACCGCTCGAGGGTTTAATATCGATCCCTGAAATCTTACCCTGCATAGCGCCGGCAAGATCGGTGTTGCCAGTCCGTTGTATCACTTCATCCTTAACGTCCTGTACCGAATATCCTATGGCCTTTTTCTCCCTGGAAACGCCTAAGGCAGTCACAACTACCTCTTCGAGGCCTAAGATATCCGGCTCGAGGATAATATCGATTACCGAACGGTTTCCGATCTCAACTTCCTGTTTCTTCATACCGATATATGAAAAAACAAGTGTTGCGGCATCCGCAGGAACAGCCAGTGTATATTTACCATTAATATCTGTCGTTATCCCGATTATCGTCCCTTTAACAGATACCGATACTCCGGGAAGCGCACCCTCTTCCGGGACTGAAGAGGTTACAGTACCGGTAATTGTTCTTTGCTGAGCAGCCACCGATAGCACAAACCCGTAAAAAAATAAGAATAGCAAGAGAAGTTTTCTCATGGCTTTTAGATTAGGTTAATAATAATTAAGGAATACAGAGATTCCTTCTACTGTCCAAAATAGTGACTCTGTCACCGGGTTAAAATTAATAGCGGGACCGTGTGATTCTGATGTTCAATGAACAGATTGCAGTTCCGGGTTTATAATCGGAACCTCCGGCGGAACGGATGATTTCCTCTGGTGTGAATAACTTCTTTGATAACTGTACATTTTTTTATATATTTTTGTTAGGAGGTCCCGGTAAATTTATCAATCCGGTTTATGGCAGGTTTTTCACACTTACATGTTCATACCCAATACTCTATCCTTGATGGAGCGTCTAACATAGCTAAGCTTATCGAGAAGGTAAAATCGTTTGGCATGGAAGCTGTAGCAATCACCGACCATGGTAATATGTTTGGTGTAAAAGAGTTTCATGCAGCTGCCATAAAAAAGGGTATCAAACCTGTTCTGGGATGCGAAATTTATGTGGCAAAAAGATCAATCGAAGAGGTTACTGAAAAAGAGGACCGCTCCGGCGATCATCTCATCCTCCTGGCAAAGAATCTTACCGGATATAAGAACCTCATCAAGCTTGTTTCAACAGCATGGATAAAAGGATTCTACTATAAGCCGCGTGTTGATAAGCAGTTACTGTCAAAATACAAAGATGGCCTGGTAGCAACATCGGCATGCCTTGCCGGAGAGATCCAGGACGAAATCCTTAACGGTACTATCGAGGGTGCTGAGGCTGCTCTGAAGAGATACCTTGATATATTCGGTGATGATTTCTATCTCGAAATCCAGCGACACGAGACTTATGATCCTGATGCAGACCGCAGTGCATTCCCCCAGCAGCAGAAGGTAATAGAGGAGTTCAGGCTATTATCTGCCAGGCATAATGTAAAGATTATTGCCACCAACGATGTTCATTTCATCAATGCCGAGGATGCTGAAGCACACGACAGGCTCATCTGTATTAATACTGCCAAGGACATTGATGATCCCGACAGGCTGAGGTATTCAAAACAGGAATGGGTTAAGAGTGAGGACGAGATGCGCGCTATTTTCAGCGATATCCCTGAAGCCATTGATAATGTTGCGGAGATTGTCGCCAAAATTGAAAAGTACAAGCTCGACCATCCTCCGATCATGCCTGAGTTTGAATTACCCGCGGGTTATACCGACAAAGACGAATACCTGCGATTTCTTACCTACAAAGGGGCAGAAGAAAGATGGGGAACACTTACTCCCGAGCTCAGGGAGAGGATCGATTTTGAACT
>JADDYF010000196.1 GCA_015712185.1 Bacteroidales bacterium | reverse complement strand
AAGAAACTTCCTGTACCCCTGATATTCAGCTCCTTCAGAGCTGGAATCGGTTGGTTGGCCTCTTACCACCGGTTGCACCGGTGGTTATTAATATTTGGCTCTTTCAGAGCAGGCCTGTGTTATCTTGCGGTTTAATCCTGATAATACCTTCCTTTTTCTGATTAGGGTGATGCATTGATGTAAACAAGAGAAAGCATCCCCATTTTTTTACGTTATCACTTGTAGATTACCTTAGAATCAGGATTTACAGGCTACACAGAATTTTGTAAGGTTAAATTCGGGGTATGTCCAATTTAGCTTATTAGAATGTCAATCAATATCCGCGCTTCTATACAAAAACAATATTGATGCAACAACTCATTCAGGAGTCAAACGGCAGTTTTCGAAACACTTTATCCTGACAGGTAAAATCAATAAATCGATTGGGAAAGCATATGTAAAGATTTTTGACTTTCGTCATAAAGGGGATTACGGAGACTTCTTTGATCTTGATAAAGAGCAGATTATATCTTTTTTTGAGCCTGTTGAGGAACTATTGAAGACTATTGAATCTATTGTAAAAAATAAAAAAACCCAATAGATAATATACTTTGTTAACCTAATTTTTCAATCAGAATGATAGGCCAACATTAAAACTTGCTGCACCAAAGTTACTTGTAGATGGATCACCGGCTGAAAGCCTGAGTTTTTGTAATTCGTAACCAAGCCCGAAATTCATTGTCAGCTTGTCAGAAATTTTATAGTTAACACCTGCCGCAGGATTAATTATCATTCCGGCGCCTTCAAAATGGTAATCAGCATCAAGGGAATAGCCAATTCCAAATGAAAAATAAGGTGATAAGTTTTTATTCATAAAGTTCGCCCTGAAATCAGCAAAAACAGGAATTAACACTTTATTTGAATTTAAGTAGTAGCGTAGTCCTGTTCCTAAGCCAACTGATAAATATGTGGATATCTGATACCCATTTATTATGTTAAGTTTCAGTCTGTCCAGAGTGTATTCACCAACACCCAGCTGATAACCCAATTCGACAATACCTTTATAGCCTGGTTTTAATCCGGAACCATCGCCGGATTTTGTTGTTCTGACCTTAACAGGCTCCTTTACTATTTTTTCAACCTCCCCCATCTGGTAGACAAAGATATTTTTGTCTGCAGTTTGAATTTTTATTGACTGGTTCGGAATTTGTTCAATAATCACTCCACGGATTATAGAGCCGTTTTTCAGGTACACCACATCCTGAAGATTACTTTGGGCAAACACCATTGAGGTGATAAATGCAAATAAAATCAATGCTGAGAACTTCTTCATTTCTTTTCCGTTTTGAATTATATTATTAAACTAGTTGGTGATGCAATATACATAAAACAAACAAAAGAATTTCTAATCTTTCAACCAGCGACCAGAGAGAGCATATTTTTCATACAGAGTCGTATTGGAACTGGTGTGTTAACTGCTATTTGCTGTTTTGACATTCCATTTTTTAAAATATAGCTTTTGGAAGCTGAAAAATTTCTAAGTAATAAACACGCTGATTGATTTGGTAAGAGATATTGATGATAAACGGGGCAAAACAACAAAGATAATGCAATCAAGATCATCAAAACCCAGCACAAACCAGGCACGAAATAAAAACCACCTACACGGTTTAATGTGTAAGTGGTTGATTTTCTGTGTAGCGAGAGGGGGGATTGAACCCCCGACCTCATGATTATGAATCATGCGCTCTAACCACCTGAGCTATCTCGCCTTGTCCGCCGTAGCTTCAGCAAAGGCGGAAGCTTTTTGAGCGTGCAAATATAAGCAGTATGCTACAAATTACCAATTCAATTTTTTCTTTACGTATTTTTTTTTATATTGCATAATAGTAAAGCCGGCAAAAGCTGAAATGAGACTGAAATACGAACTTGAATATACTCTTAACTGCTCTCCAAAGGTCCTGTATTCGAGGCTGAGCACACCGGAAGGACTATGTGAATGGTTCGCAGATAACGTTACTGTCGAAGGGGATATTTTTACTTTCTACTGGAATAAATCGGAATCAAAGGCAAAACTGGCAGCATTAAAAGAAAATAAAATCGTTCGCTTTGAATGGCTCGACAGAACCGACGAGGAATCAAATTACTTTGAATTCAGAATCAATATCGAGGAACTCAGCGGAAGCCTCGCCCTTATCATTACCGATTTCGCCGAACCCGAGGAAAAAGAGGATGCAATCTACCTCTGGGATACACAGGTTACAGATCTGAAAAGGGTTCTGGGGATATAACCGTTGAACCATTGTACCTTTGAACCGTTACACTGACGGGAGTATACAAGATCCTACCACCAAGTCAGACGAAGTGCTTGATATTTGCTAAAAATCGAGTAGTTTTGCCATTTAAACAGAAAAGCAATGAAAAAGGTCGACAAATTTGTCCTTAAATCCTTTATCGGCCCCCTTATACTCACTTTTTTCATAGTGCTTATAATACTGTTATTGCAGTTCCTGTGGATGTATATCGATGAACTTGCGGGAAAAGGCCTCGATGTTAAGATACTCGCCGAACTGCTGTACCAGTTCTCTCTGTCATTTGTTCCCACTGCCCTGCCCCTGGCAATACTGCTAGCAGCCTTGATGACATTCGGAAATATGGGGGAATTCAGCGAACTCACCGCACTTAAATCTTCAGGGATCTCGCTTCAGCGTATCATGCGGCCACTGATCTTCCTGGTCGGCTTTCTGTGCATAGTCTCATTCCTCTTCTCAAATTATGTCCTCCCCTATTCAAACCGGCAGGCAAGAACACTGCTCTACGATATCAGAAGGAAACGTCCGGATATTAACCTTCAGGCAGGTACCTTCAATAATGATATCGACGGATTCAGCATAAAAGTCACCTACAAGGATCCTGTTACAAACAGACTTGACAGGCTGTTAATATACGACCATCGCGACAAGAGAGGGAACATCTCGGTAACCTATGCAGATTCAGGTTATATCAAAATAACTCCCGACGAAACAGCAATGATAATGGTACTTTACAACGGACAATCATTTACCGAGGTGGAGGAAAGAAACGTGGGACCTTCCGAAAGAAAATACCCTGCGAGGAAAGATGTTTTCAAGGAGATGACAAATGTTCTGTCACTGTCAGGCTTCGACCTTGAGCGCAGCGAGATTGATATGTTCAAATCCAACTCATGGATGCTCAATCTCTCTCAGCTTTCGTTTTATATCGACTCGATGAATACCCGCTTCAATACCCAGCAGGACAACCAGTTTAAGGAATTCAACGGATCAAAAATCGACCTCCAGCGTAACTTTCAGTCAGCTGCAGGCGTTCAGGCC
>JADDYF010000213.1 GCA_015712185.1 Bacteroidales bacterium | reverse complement strand
CCTTGTTAATGCCCCCTACAGAGGCATTAAGGGCACGGGACTTGATTACTCACAGATGAACGTAAATGTCGTGGCATCCATATCAGCCCCTACTTTCTGGACGACATATGCGCAAACCTCCCTGCTTCTTGCAGAGGCAGCTAAGCGAGGCTGGATAGCCGGTGGCGAAACTGCTGCCCAGCAATATTATGAAGCTGGAATAAGAGCGGATATGAATAATTATTCTTTATATTTAAGTGAGACGGGGTCCGATCTTCCTCCGGTTTCCAGCGCGGAACAGGATGCCTATATTGCACAAGTAGGGGTGGCATATAATGCTGCTGACGCTCTTGAACTGATTAACACGCAATATTGGATTGTTTGTCTCAGGGATGGTACAGAAGCCTGGGCCAACTGGAGGAGGAGTGGTTTCCCTGCTTTGAATCGTAATGATTTTGATGACGTGCTTCTGGAAAATGGCGGAGATGGGTATGTTCATAGATTTACTTATCCCGATGTTGAATTGTCGCAAAATAAAGTGAACTACCAGGCTGCAGTTGAAGCTATTGGTGGTATTGATGATTTAGTATTTAGAGTTTTCTGGGATAAACCTTAACCTGCCTGAACCTGTGTGAAGAATAAATTTTGAATTTATTCATACCTATCACTGTTTAGAAATAAAATAATGGGGTTGTCTCATATGGGACATCCTCATTATTTTTATACATATATAAATAATCTTTGAAAACGTGAGGAATGTTGTTGGAATTGAGATACCTCTTTCTGTTGATCATTTAGGCCATATGGATATGAACCAGATGATCCGTTTAACAGAATGAATAAGATGGACAATAGAAACGGGAATTTCCACCATAGAATATGAAATCAGAGATCGTCGTCGGAATAGACAGCAGTACAACAGCCACAAAGGCCATAGCGTGGGATTTTTATGGAAAGTACATTGCTGGAGGAAGCAGTCCAGTACGCTTGATTTCTCCTCAGGCAAATTATTATGAGCAGGATCCGGAAAACTGGTGGCACTCCATGGCAAAGTCTCTGCAGGAATTGACACATCAGATTGATAAAGAAAGAATAACTGCGCTTGCGATATCGAATCAAAGGGAAACATTTGTGGGATTGGACAAAAATGGTAACCCTGTCAGACCAGCTATTACCTGGCTGGATGAACGATGTAAAAGCTTTGTGGATAAATTCGCAGCAGTTATAGGAGAGGATCGCATCCATCAGATAACAGGAAAGCCAAAGGATTATGCCCCGGTGGTATATCGTTTAGCCTGGATGAAAGAAAAGGAAAGGGACTTATTCAGGGAAGTAGCTAAATTTTGTGATGTAAATACTTATCTCGTACATAAATTAACAGGTCACTATAAAACAAGCTGGGCTAGCGCCGACCCAATGGGGATATTTGACCTTGAAAACAAGACCTGGTCGCAGGATATTCTCAGCCACCTTAATATTACTCTGCAGCAATTACCGGATGCATACTGCCCCGGTACTGTTTTAGGATATGTTACCAAAACTGCTGCAGAGGATACAGGATTAAGAACTGGAACAAAGGTAGTTGCAGGAGGTGGTGATGGACAGGCAGCAGGACTTGGTGTTAATGCCCTGATTCCTGAACGCGTTTATTTAAATCTTGGCACAGCGGTTGTTTCAGGCGCTTTTACAAAAAACTATATTATCGACAGGAGTTTCCGCACAATGGTCTCTTGCTCAGAGGATGGCTATTATTGCGAAACAAGCCTGCGTTCCGGTACATTTCTCATAGACTGGTTTATTCAGCAGGTACTGAAAATCGATCCGGTCCGGAAACCGGATATTTACCGGCAGTTGGAGGAAGAGGCAAAACAAATCGAACCAGGGAGTGAAGGACTCATGATCCTGCCTTACTGGAATGCGGTTATGAATCCTTACTGGGATCCTGATGCCCGTGGATGTATAATTGGTCTCTCTTCAGGACACCACAGGGGCCATTTGTACAGGGCGATACTGGAAGGGATTGCAATGGAGCAGTCTATGGCTACGGCAGCTGTGGAAAGATCAACAGGTAGCAGAACAGAAGAATTTGCTGCCATGGGAGGAGGGGCTAAGAGTGAATTGTGGCGCCAGATTATTGCCGATTCCAGCGGTAAAAAGTTATTGAATATGTCTTCTGATGAAGCATCCTCCCTGGGTTCCGGAATTTCAGCAGCCGTTGGTGCCGGATGGTTCACTTCATTTGAAGAGGCTGCAAAAACTATGGTTCATGTTAAAGGTATAACCGAACCAATTGCTCAAAATTCAAAACTATATCAGGACCTGCTGAATAAATACAGGGAGATATACCCGGCAATAAGAGATATAGGTATGAGAGGTAAGGTAAAAACATCTGAGAACTAACGGCATTAATAAATTTATTACCTGAAATGTTTCTCAAATTTTTTCTGTTTGCCTAGATTTGTATAGTATGTGATTGATTTGTTCCCTGCAGAAATGGAGCATAGCACATATCTGAATTCTAAAAAATTGCTCAAAGTAAAATAATTAACCAGAAATAAGCTGAATATGAAAAAAAACGTAATCGTCTCAAGACTGGGAATAGTTTTGGCAATCCCGATACCAGCATTTTTGTTGATCTGGGTTTTTAGCTCCTTTATCACTATTAAAGGACAGCCCGGAAGCACGACACAGGAAAAGCCAAAAACTGTTCCTCTGACGGAACGCATCGGACATACTGACCCATCAAAAGCCATGGCTGGTAAAAACGTCCATCAAGGTACTGGCACATTAGGCATGCAAACACTTCTTGTAAGAGGGGCAGTAAAGGATTTAGCCTTTATGCACCATGGCCCTCTTGGACCAAAGAGCTCAATTGGACATCATTTCCATACTAATTCAGATGAAATGTTCCTTATCCTGGATGGTGATTGTGAATTTACAGTAAATGGCCGGACCGCCCTTGTAAAAGGTCCGGTGGGGGTTCCATGCAAATCTGGCAACTCACACGCGGTATATAATCCTTCCGGTAAACAAGTTGACTGGGTGAATTTCCAGGTAGCGGTTATCAATCCTGCTGAAGCAGCCGGATCGGGACCTGCTGTCCAGGGCGGTGGTTTTCCGCGCAGGAGTGCATATAATTATTCTGCAGATCCGACAGGGCTTTTCGAAACCGCTGATGATCGTGCCGGTGTGACTATTGATAAGAAGCCCACATTCATACATACAAACCAGCTGACAAAAGATATGCTGCGGCCGGTTCCAAGCATGAATAGGGGGAAAGACACAGTGTTTTACAGAAGGGCTTTGGGACCTGGTGCATTCGAATCAAACTGGGCTTTTGTTGATCACCTGCTGATACCGGCCGGATCATCTGTCGGCCGACACTATCACGCCGGTGTTGATGAGGTGTATTTCGTAATTAAAGGGAAAGGCAAAGTCCATGTTAATGATGAATGGGCTGACATTGCCTATGGTGATGCAGTGCCGGTACGTGCAGGGGAATTACATGCTCTGGAAAGTACTGAATCAGAGCCGCTTGAAATGGTAATTTACGGTATTGCGCTTGAAAAAGGCAAACTTGATATAACGGATGTACCTCTTACAATGGCAAAGCTTCAGATGTTCTTTGAAGTGGATCCCGTAAATTTCGGGGCTTTCGAGAAAAATTACATTGATGTCTACGTGCCGGCCCTCAGGAAACAGGTTGGTTATATGGGATCAAAGCTTATACGTCGCTTCCCTGACGATTTCTCAAAGAAAATAGGGTCGCCCGAAACCAGATTCAATTTTGAGATGGAGCTTATGTTCGACACCGAGGAACACCGGCAAATGTGGACAAGGACCAAAGAGCACGATTATGCATGGCCTAAAACTGCAAAATTAGCTAAATCGTACCAGTGGTTTGGCTACGATGTTGTGGGTATGGACCAGGCAGCTGATCCGCTTGGCAAGAGAAACGTTACAACAGAAAAACAATAACTATTAAACGCCTCACAATTATTCCAAACCTAAAATTATGAAATCAATTCTGATGAAAAAAATCATTTTCTCCGGCCTGCTGCCTGTGATCGCAATAATCCTGACTCAGTGCACCTCAGTACCTGAGTGGCAGAAAAAAAACAAAGAGCTCATCAAACAATATGCTTTTACAGAAAGAAAGCTTTCAGGTCTTCCGGAAACAAAGATTGTCTCAAATCTTGAACCCAGCATAGTTACGAGCCTCGATAGTGTAACCAGAACAAATCTGTATCCGGGTGTTAATGCCACATTGTTCTGGGGAAGCGGCACAATGGTATGTTTGCTCCAGCTTGAGCCCAATGCAAAGATAACTGAAGATGTTCTTCCTTCCGATCGGTTTGTATTTGTCCTGGAGGGAGAAATAGAACAGCTTATCGAAGGATCATTTGTTCAGATGATTTCAAAAAAGAGGGAAGAACCTGATGGAACTCATAGCGTCACTCCGAGGGTTGATTTTGTTTATCTTGAAAAAGGGAATAAGAATGCCCTGAATGCCGGTAGTTCAGGTGCATTATTACTTGAAGTTTACAGTCCTGTTCGCCTTGATTATCTTCAGAAGGCCGGCGTTGCCGATACTCCGACCAGCACGGTGGATCTTACAGCAACCCGGGTTCCGAATGTCAGGCCAAACCTGGTCTATAATTTATGGGATCTTCAGTTGACCGAACTCGCTGCAGGAGCAAACTCAAGGCTGGTTACCGGTAAGAGTACCCAGTTAAGTTTTCTCTCGATGGACCCGGGGGCTGTCTTCGACCGCCATTTACATCCTGAAGAACAAATGATGCTTGTCTTGCGTGGAGGATGCAGTGAAATGCTTCTTGACGGAGAACAGAATATGTCAAAAGGCAATGTTGTGCTTATTCCCGGGAACATGGTTCATGGTGCAAAAACAGGTGATCTTGGCTG
>JADDYF010000210.1 GCA_015712185.1 Bacteroidales bacterium | reverse complement strand
TAGCGGAGAAAGAGGGATTCGAACCCCCGGTCCCGTGGACACAGGACAACGGTTTTCAAGACCGCCGCATTAGACCACTCTGCCATTTCTCCTTCTATCCGCCGAAGCCTTTATTAATCACCTAAGCATCAGCAAAGGTGGTAGCGAAGGCGGAACTTATATTTATTAGCCGCATTAGACCACGGCGTCTATCCCGCTACTCCGCCTGGAGGTGGAGTAGCGGGACCATTTCTCCCATTGCCCTCCGAAGCTTTAGCGAAGGAGCGTTTTTTTCCGCGTTAATCCTGGCGAAAAAATAACCCCGCAAAGATACTATTTTTTTGATTTTCTGAAATATAGATGCTAAATGACAGATAATCAGGCATATGCGAAAATTATCAACAGAATGTGAACAATTTACACTTATTTTTATTCTGAATCACCCATCTATTGCCGGAATTAGACTTCTGGTGAAAAACAACGATTTTTAATAAAAATGCAGCTGTTTTTGCCTAAAAGTGGCATTATTTGGGGGAAAACGGAAAAATAAATTTGTTTATGAAATAATAAAGAATAAATTTGTACCTAATTAGAAGAATTGGTCTAACCTTTAAATTTTTAAACATGACAAAGAAAGAATTAGTTAGTACAATTGCCAACGATGCAAAATTGTCAATCAAGGATGCAGGAAAAGCTTTGAACTCATTTGTCGGAGCTTTGGGGAAAGCTATGAAAAAAGGCCAGAGAATCCAGCTTCCGGGTATGGGTACCTTTACAGTAACTAAGAGAAGTGCAAGAGTTGTTCGTAATCCGCGTACAGGCGCTAAACTTAATGTTCCTGCCAAGAAAGTTGTAAAATTCAAACCAGCTCCCGCACTTAACAAAGGCCTTTAATCTTAAATGATTGAGATTGCTTAGGGGTGTTTTCTTACACCCCTTTTTTGTTAACATGTTGATAACTTAAACCTTATGTATTTGTCGTCTGTTTTTGTTTGGGGAAATACAGTGTGAAATTAAACTTAAAATGATTTATTGGGCTTTGTGAAAGATTTTTTATTATTTTTGAATATAAAACCTGTCTAAATCGGTAAGGGATGAATTGTATCATTGTTGACGACGATCAGATCACATGTAAAATACTTGAGGGATATGTTGCCAAATCCTCATCTCTTACACTGGTAGGAACCTTCAGTGATTCAATTGCTGCAAGAAACATATTTACGGAACGCAAAGATATCGACCTTGTATTCCTCGATATCATGATGCCGGAGATGGACGGATTTGACTTTATCACAAGCCTCGATTACCCCCCCAATATTATTATTGTATCATCAGCTGAAAAATACGCGGTAAAAGCATTCGATTTCAATGTAGTCGATTACCTGCTCAAACCCATAACGTACGGCAGGTTCTGTAAAGCCATTGATAAAACTATCAGGTACTTTTCACGCAAGGAGATCGCAAGTACCGGTGATGAAGAAATCTTCATCAAAAAAGGGTCCTCGCTTGTTAAGCTTAAACTCAGAGATATTGTTTTTATCGAAGCCCTCGAAAATTATGTTACTCTGAATACTTCTGATGACAGGTTTACCATTCATTTTACGATGAAAGCAATTGAACACCAGATGCCTTCGGGGGTCTTCATCAGAGTCCACAGGTCATTTATTATTAACAAGAGCATGATACAGGCTATCAAGGAGAACTCCCTCGATCTGATTGTCGGAAATAATGTGAAAAGCATCCCTGTCGGGAAATCATTCAGAGACGGTCTTCTGAATGATATCAATGTTATGGCCCGGTAATCATCGCCTTTTCAGATGCTCACCAACCGTCAGCTCTTCCTTTTACACCTCGGTCAGACTTCAACAGCTCCTTTGATGCTTGAGATTGAAAGAGCAGAAGGGGTGTTTATGTATGGACCGAGGGGCAAAAAATATCTCGACCTCATTTCAGGTGTCTCAGTCAGCAATACAGGCCACCGTCATCCGAAGGTTGTTGAGGCTGTTAAAGAACAGGCCGATGCATATCTTCACCTGATGGTTTATGGCGAGATGATACAGAGCCCCCAGGTGAAATATGCCGAAAAGCTGTGCGGACTGCTCCCGGCAACACTTGATAACTGCTTTTTCGTCAATTCAGGAAGTGAAGCTGTGGAGGGAGCGCTTAAGCTGGCAAAAAGATTTACCGGAAGATCAAAGCTGATCTCATTTAAAAATTCTTACCACGGCAGTACACATGGCGCCCTGAGTATCCAGGGAAATGAGTTATATAAGAATGCCTTCCGGCCGCTCCTGCCCGATACTCTGCAATTGGATTTTAACAATGAGACATCTATCGGGGCCATAGACAGGAAGACAGCCTGCGTGATCACTGAACCCATCCAGGCCGAAGCCGGAGTTATCTTCCCTGTAAAAGGATTTCTTCCGAAAATCAGGCAGAGATGTACCGAGACTGGCGCACTCCTTGTGTTTGATGAAGTGCAGACCGGATTCGGCAGAACAGGTTTTATGTTTGCCATCAGCAGGTTTGGCGTGGTCCCCGACATACTCGTGCTGGCAAAGGCACTGGGAGGTGGTATGCCGCTTGGTGCATTTATCTCATCAAAAAAGATAATGTCATCGCTGATCACAAATCCGCAGCTCGGACATATAACCACTTTCGGAGGTCATCCTGTGTGCTGTGCGGCAGGGCTTGCTTCGCTGAATGTAATTATCGATGAGAATCTTATCGCTTCATGTGAGGAAAAATCAAACCTGTTCAGGAAGGAGCTTAACCATCCGCTCATTTCCGATATCCGCGGCGAGGGACTCCTTCTGGCAGTTGTACTCCCCGAACCTGAGTTTGTACGTTATGCTGTAGCTCATGCACCTGACTATGGTCTTCTGCTCGACTATTTCCTCTTCTGCCCCGATGCATTCAGAATTGCACCGCCTCTTACAATATCGCCGCAGGAGATACTCGCAGCATGCAATCAGCTGAAGATCCTGCTTGATGTCACCATGAAAAATGCAAGGAAGAAATGAAGCGTATTTTTTGTAACATACTGATAGCAGCTTTAATTTCCTGTGTCACGGCCTTCGGCCAGAACCAGACCATTACTTCTGCTCTCGAATCCTGCTTTAACAGGATAGCTGCAACCAGGGATGATTCTGAGCGGATAAGAATAAACGATTCAGTAATTTACATAATTGACGAATATTCCAGATCCGATTCGGTAATCAGTCACCGGTTCAGCAGCATCCGGAATCTCGGACAGATAACCTCACCTGACAGGAAAGTTAAGATCATCACATGGAACCTCACCATGGCCGACGGTTCAAATAAATATTATTGCTATATAATAGGCAATGAGCAGAGGGGAAAACAGCTCCGGGTTTATAAAATGACTGGTATCAGCAGCCACGATACAATCAGGACTGACATATTATATACAACAGAAAACTGGTACGGTGCACTATACTACGATATCAGACCTTTTAGAACCGGAAGGCAGACCTGTTACCTGTTGCTCGGGCTTGACTATCACGACCTGAGTCTGACAAGAAAAATAATAGAAATACTCAGCTTTGAACCGGATGGTGAGATAATTTTTGGCAGGAACTGCTTCGCTGAAGGGGACAGGATAAAATCACGCGAAGTAATTGAATATTCATCGGAAGGTGTTGTAACTTTAAGATTCGCCAATGACAGGGCAGTGGTCTTTGACCACCTGGTGCCCATCTCCTCTGACAAAAGAAATGACCGGCAATATTTTGGTGCGGAATTTTCCTATGATGCATACCTGTTCAGGAATGGCATATGGAGATTTGTAAGGGATTTTGATATAAAGAATAAGAAATAAATAACCTGGTTACAGACTAACGAAATGGCAAATAGAATTATGACTCACCTGCTTTGCTATGACGATCACCGGAGTATTACAGAAGATATTAAAAAACGGTTTGATGATACATCACGATACCGGGTGGATTCTTTTCTTAGTTTTCAGGATTTAATCGCCCGTTCCACCATTGAAAAAGAGGTAAGTTCCTGTAAGGTTGCAATCATATGTGTCCCTGATGCCCCGGAACAGTTTGAAGCAATTGGTCAGTTTACTGCCGATATCAGGAAAGCTGATCCCTCAACCGGAATGATCCTGCTGGGACCTCCTGATAAAATGGATGAGTTGAAGAAAGTCGTCAGGTTTAATATTGATGCGTATATCCCCAAAAACTCAAATTCGGTGCTCCGTATCCATAATACAGTTAAAAAACTGATAAGTGAATACAGCATTTCAATATACCGGCGAAGAAGAAACCTGTCTTTTTATATTCTCTTTGGCTTCATAATACTTGCAGCTGTTTTATTGCTTATTGCCAGGATAAGATTCCCTGAATACTTCTGATGCTGTTCCTGTCATGTCTTTGTTGCCCCGGTGACGTATTGGGAATATTCCGGAAATGACTAATTGTCAGTTTTCACCTGACGGCATATCTTTTGATTATCTGGCACTGATCATTAATGTATAACCATAAAACTGTTCAATATGCAGAAAGGTAAAATTGGTGTAACAACTGAAAACATCTTTCCGATCATCAAGAAATTCCTTTATTCAGATCATGAAATATTCCTCCGGGAACTCATCTCAAACGCAGTGGACGCCACCCAGAAGCTCAAGGCGCTCTATGCAGCGGGCGACGTCAGGGGGGATCTTGGAGATCTGACAATAAGAGTCAATGTAGATAAAAAGAAGAAGACCATAAAGGTTACTGACAGTGGTATCGGTATGACACAGGAAGAGCTTGACAAATACCTGAACCAGATCGCCTTTTCAAGTGCCAACGAATTTCTTGATAAATATAAGGATCAGACCAATAATTTAATAGGTCATTTTGGACTTGGGTTCTATTCCTCATTCATGGTATCGGATAAGGTTGAGGTAATAAGCAAATCGTGGCAGGAAGGAGCACCGGCAGTAAAATGGACCTGCGATGGCAGTCCCGAATTTACGATTGAAGAAACAGAAAGGGAAGCAAGAGGTACTGATGTGATACTGCATATCGATAAGGATTCAAAGGAGTTTCTCGAGGAGAACCGTGTTGAACAGCTTCTGAAGAAATACTGTAAGTTTCTGCCAATAGAGATTGCATTCGGAAAAGAACAGGAGTGGAAGGACGGAAAGTATATCGATACAGGAAAGGATAAAATAATTAATAATACCAAACCTGCCTGGACAGTTAAACCGGCGGATCTAAAGGATGAGGATTACCAGAAATTCTACAGGGAGCTTTACCCGATGGGTGATGAACCGCTGTTCAATATACACCTTAATGTCGACTACCCGTTTAAGCTGACAGGGATCCTCTATTTTCCCAAAATAAAGAACAACATCGAGATACAAAAGAATAAGATCCAGCTCTATTGCAACCAGGTGTTCGTAACTGATTCGGTCGAAGGGATAGTCCCCGAGTTTCTGACACTGCTGCACGGAGTGCTTGATTCTCCCGACATACCGCTCAATGTGTCGAGAAGCTACCTTCAGAGCGACTCAAATGTAAAGAAGATCTCAGTCCACATTACAAAGAAGGTCGCCGACAGGCTCAATGAGATCTTTAAGAACAACCGCGGGGAGTTCGAAAAGAAATGGGATAATCTTAAGCTCTTCATCGAATTCGGGATGATAACGGAGGAGAAATTCTATGAAAAAGCTTCAAAATTTGCACTTCTGAAAAACACCGACGACAAGTATTTTACCTTCGAAGAGTATGAAAAACTGATCAGGGATAACCAGACAGATAAGAACAAGACTCTGGTTTATCTGTATTCCACCAGCAAAACAGATCAGTATACCTATATCGACAAAGCAAAGAAAAAGGGTTATGATGTCCTTCATCTTGATGGTCAGCTGGATGTTCATCTTATTAATCATCTGGAGACAAAGTTCAAGGAATCACGGTTTGTCAGGGTTGACTCCGATGTCATCGAAAAGCTTATCATGAAGGATGAAAAGCGTGAATCGAAATTATCCGATGAACAGAAGGAGGATCTTAAGAGCGTCTTCAATATCAAGGCAAAATCAAAGGAGTTATACAACGTGGTTTTTGAAGCGCTTGACGAGAATGAAGCTCCGATAATCATTACCCAGTCGGAGTTCATGAGGCGAATGAAGGATATGTCGCAGCTGGGAGGAGGAATGAATTTCTACGGCGACTTGCCCGACAGCTATAACCTTGTTGTCAATCCCAATCATAATCTTGTGGTAAAGATCTCTGACGACCTCCGTTCAGCAGAAGGTGCGAAACTCGATGATAACCAGAAGGAAAGAAAGAGACTCAGGGAGGAGATCGATTTCATGGAAAAGGAACACGGTAAAAGGAAACCCGAAGAGGTAAGCCAGCTAGAGAAAGATGATCTTGAGAAACTGCGTAAGGAGCTTACTGATATTGAAAGCAAAAGAAAGGAAATACTCGAAGGTTATGGCAACGGCAACAAGCTTGTAAAGCAGCTTGTCGATCTTGCACTCCTGGCCAATAACATGCTTCGCGGCGAAGACCTGAGCACATTCGTCAGACGCAGCGTGGAATTGCTTTAATATTGTCCTGCAATCTTGCGCTCTTGCAATCTGTTAATCAAACAGTATGTTACATCCTTAACACTGAATTCTGATCCTTTGTGCCATTCCGCCTCTATGTCTATGCACCTTTGCGCCCTGCGCCCTGAGCTCTGAGCTCTGAGCCCTGTGCCCTTTGCCCTGCGCCCTTTGCCCTGAGCCCTGAGCCCTGCGCCCTGCGCCTTTTACATCAGCCTCCCGATTTCCCCTTTCAGATAGTCTATTGCCGCCCGTGTCGGTTCAGTCTGGAGTTCCATGATCCTTTCAAGGAGCCTCTTGCTCAGGTCAATGCCTTTGGCTTCAGGTGGAAGTTTCTCAATCTCGCTGTTGATAATCTTGATCATGTTTGAGCGGGCATTCCTGACAACTTCCCATGCCTGCTGGCTCATATAGATCTGCTGCGACAGATTATGCTCAAATTCACTCCTTACCGTACTGAGGAGCGCAGAATGGAGTTGCGACGCCGTCATTTCCGGAGTGCTGACCCTCAGAAGAAGCGATTCCAGCGAGATCCTCTCTAGGAACAGGACTATCCGTTCATAGGCCTGGAGCCTTATAGGCGTAACAGTCCTGCTGTTCTGTAGTATAAGCTCCTGGTTCCTCCTGTTCTGATCGTTCTTTATCATGTTTCTTAAAATAATCCAGGCAGTGAAGAAAACAATCAGCGCCGGGATAGTTATTTTCAGGATTTCTGCTGCGATGTCCATGTTATTAATAAAATTGTTACACAAACCTAATCATATTTCCTGATTTATTTTTAATTCATACATTTGACCCCGGTCGAAATAGTACAACTTTAATTTAAAACTTGTATGGAATATCTTTCTGACAGAATTAAGGCATTATCAGTATCCCAGACTCTGGCCATGGCGCAGAAAAGCAGGGAGCTTAAAGCCAAAGGTTTTGACATAATCAGCCTCAGCCTTGGCGAACCCGATTTTAATACTCCCGATTATATCAAGGAAGCCGCAAAAAAAGCAATAGATGATAATTACAGCAAATATCCGCCGGTGCCGGGATATAACGATCTCAGGGAAGCGATCTCGAAAAAGTTCAGGGAAGAGAACGGCATTGACTATTCCCCCGAACAAATAGTAGTTTCGGCAGGAGGCAAGCACTCACTTATTAATGTCATCCTGTCAATCATAAATCCGGGAGACGAGGTAATACTCCTTGCCCCGTACTGGGTCAGCTACTGGGACCAGATAATACTTGCCGGAGGTAAACCGGTTGTTATAGATGCAAAGCTTGAAAACGATTTCAGGATCAAACCCGGGCAGCTCGAAGCAGCCATTACTTCCAGGACTCGTCTTGTGATATTCAACTCTCCCTCCAATCCGACCGGCATGGCATATACAGGGGAGGAGATGGAGAAGATAGCCGTGATCATTCAGAAGCATGAAGGTCTCTTTATTATTTCCGATGAGATATACGAACACATATTGTTCGAGGGAAAGCATGTGAGCATGGCCTCTTTTGACTATATCTACGACCGTGTGATCACTGCCAATGGAGTATCAAAAGCTTATGCAATGACGGGATGGAGGATAGGCTATATCGGAGCGCCCCTCTGGATCGCCAAGGCATGCGACAAGCTGCAGGGGCAGTTTACATCAGGTGTTTGTTCAATCGCCCAGAGGGCTGCGCTGGCAGCTATCAGGAGTGACGATGGTTCACGCAAAGCGATGAGGGATGCATTCCTCCGGCGCAGGGACCTTATCTGCGGACTGCTGAAGGAAATCAGGGGATTGAAAGTCAGAGTCCCGCAGGGTGCATTCTATATTATGCCCGATATAAGTTACTACTTCGGTAAGACTGATGGTGTTACAAAGATCAATAACTCCGACGACTTGACATTATACATCCTTGATAAAGCCCAGGTAGCAGTGGTTGGAGGTGATGCCTTCGGCGCACCAGACTGCATCAGGATATCGTATGCCACCTCTGACGACCTGCTGGTCGAAGCCGCAAAAAGAATCAGGACAGCTCTTGAAAAACTCAGCTGAGGAATGGGGCAGGGGTGAGGTTAATACTTATTATACGACACCACCAGCTCCATCGGCTTTCTCTTTTTTGGTCTTGGTTCACTTAGAGAATATCCCAGGGTGATAAAAAGCACGACACGCTTGTTTCGCGGAATATTCAGGGCCTTCTGCACCATTCTCTCATCAAACCAGCCTATCATGCACGATCCCAGACCCTCGGCCTTTGCCTGAAGGCATATATTTTCCGAGGCAATGCCAATATCGATAAGCGAATAGTCTTTTGTCTTTACTGATCCTCCGACCCTCGATGAAAAGTTGGCATTCTCCCTGACAATGACTATTATAACCGGAACCTGATCAACAAAGGTGTTCATGCTTATGGATTTTACAGATGCGGCATCAGCAATCCTTCTGATCAGGTCTTTGCTGGTAACAACAATGAACTTCCATGGCTGTGCATTACATGCTGAAGGAGCCATCCTGCCGGCTTCAACGATTCTGGTAAGTTTCTCCTCATCTACAGGTTTGCTCTCGTATCGCCTGTCGCTCTGCCTCGACCTTATCAGTTCCAGTAACTTTTCCCCTTCACTCATTTTCTTGAAATTAAATTGTCAAAATTACTCACTGTTAGCCTAAATATAGCAATATTTAATATCTTTAGTTTTTAAATAAATCACCCGGTGATTTATCAAAAATAACATTAACTTAAAATTATTGACATGATTATTCTGGTAATTCTTGGTATCATCGTACTCCTTGTACTGATGGCCATTTCACTTTACAACCGGCTTGTAAAACTGAGGAACAGCAGGGAGCAGGCTTTTGCCGATGTTGATGTTCAGCTAAAACAGAGGCACGATATGATTCCTCAGCTGGTCGAAGCTGTCAAAGGTTATATGCAGCATGAACGCGGAGTCCTTACTGAAATTACGGAAGCCCGGGCCAATGCGATGAAAGCAACTACAATCAATGAAAAAATTACAGCTGAGACAAGATTATCAACTGCGCTTGAAGGCCTGAAGATTGCCGTCGAGGCATACCCCGACCTGAAGGCAAGTCAGAATTTCCTCGATCTTCAGAATGAGATAGCAGATATCGAGAATAAGATCGCAGCAGCCCGCAGGTTCTTTAATTCTGCAACCAAAGAACTTAATGTTGCGACCGAAGTCTTCCCGTCAAACCTCATTGCTACATTGTTTAACTTTAAACGTGAACCATTGTTCGAGCTGGGCGATCAGCGGACAACTGCTGAAACACCTCCGAAGATACAATTCTGAGTATATGAGTTATTTTGGTCTGCAGAGCCAGATCAGGAAGAACAATACCAACTCGGTGTTGCTCTTGCTGATGTTTCCTGTTGTCTTTTTCGGATTGACATGGCTCTTCTTCTTCCTAACATCTCTCGGGCAGCAGCATTCTCTCGCCGAGGAACAGGTGCAATATAATTTGTTTGAATCTGTCAATCATAACTTTCTGAGGACCATTCCCTGGATATCCATCGGAGTGGCTCTGTGGTTTGTCATCGCCTGGTTCTCACACACCGCGATGATTAATACCGCCACAGGCTCAAAACCTCTTGCAAGAGATGAGAACAAAAGAGTATACAACCTTGTGGAAAACCTTTGCATCTCCAGGGGAATGAAGATGCCAAAAGTGCACGTCATTGAGGACGAATCACTGAATGCATTCGCAAGCGGCATTAATCCGGGTAATTACGCGGTATCGCTTTCGCGGGGAATCATAGATAAGCTCGACGACCAGGAACTGGAGGCAGTGATTGCCCATGAACTTACACATATCAGGAACCGTGATGTAAGGTTGCTGATAATTTCAATCGTATTTGTAGGGATTTTTGCTTTCATATCCGAAACACTGTTCCGGTCCATAAGGTTTGGCAGTATCAGCCGCGGTAAAAAAGGCAATGCAGGTGCAGCAATACTAATTGCCATGATCCTGGCATTTGTGGGTTACCTGATTGCCACCTTGTTCAGGTTTGCACTCTCAAGAAAACGCGAATATCTCGCTGACGCTGGTTCGGCAGAGCTAACTAGGAATCCCCTTGCACTCGCTTCGGCACTCAGGAAAATCTCAAAGGACCCCATAATAGAGGCTGTGAAGAGGAATGATGTGGCACAGATGTTCATCGAAAGCCCGCAGAAGGAACTTAAAAATACTTCGGTTTCGTTTTCAAGCTTGTTTGCAACACATCCTCCGATAGCCAAAAGAATAGAAATACTGGAACAGTTCTAAGAGATATAACGGTTCAGGAGTGCACAGGCAAAGAGCCTGGGAATGAGAGGGAGAATAGAAGAGGGGGTGAAAGGGTGGCGGGAGAAACCCAGTGTAAATCCGTGAATAACTCCGTGTTACACCGTGGTTAAATATTCTGTAAAGGAAGGCACAATTATGAGCTTTCTTTCTGTTTCTTCCTGAAAAGCTTTTTCTCTTCTCCTTTTAATAATCTTCGTATATTCTTCCTGTGGGTCAGGATTAATGCTATTGCCACAATTACTGAAAATATTTTAAAAATTAACGAGGGAGTATCGAAGGCTGTCAGCAGCAGTACCGGGAATGCGATTCCCGCGGTCATTGATGATACGGAAACTATGCCGGTAGCAAGAAAAACCGCTGCGAATACACCAATACATGCCAGAGTGACAATCGGATGAACTGCCACCAGGACACCGAACATTGTTGCGACACCCTTTCCGCCTCTGAAACCGGCAAACACGGGTAATATATGACCCGCGATTGCCGTTATTCCTGTCAGTATTTCCAGGTTTATAAGCATCGCGCTCCCGTGTGGTGCAAGGTTGAACAACGCCGGCAGCATGGCTGCAGCCCATCCTTTTAACAGATCTATCAGTAATACAGGAACGCCCGTCTTCCATCCAAGCACCCTGATCGTGTTTGTTGCACCTGCGTTCCCGCTGCCATGTTCCCTTACATCGATGCCGTGAAACAATTTACCGGCCCATACAGCTGTCGGAAGCGATCCGAGAAGGT
>JADDYF010000190.1 GCA_015712185.1 Bacteroidales bacterium | reverse complement strand
AGGAAAGAGCTTGAGAAGCATAAGCTTGATGAACTGGATGTTATCATCTTCAGCGGGGATGCCTATGTCGATCACCCTTCATTCGGACCAGCTGTCATAGGAAGGGTCATCGGGAATGCCGGATTCACAGTGGGAATTGTACCCCAGCCAAACTGGAAGGATGACCTGCGTGATTTCAGGAAGCTGGGAAAACCACGGTATTTCTTCGGAGTTTCTGCCGGCAATATGGATTCGATGGTGAATCACTATACTGCAGCCAGGAGGCTGAGGTCGGACGATGCATACACACCTGGGGGCAAAGCCGGCTTCAGACCTGATTATCCCACAATTGTCTATACAAGGATACTGAAAAAGCTGTTCCCCGATGTACCGGTTGTAATAGGCGGCATCGAGGCTTCGATGAGGCGGCTCACCCATTACGACTACTGGAAAGATAAACTTGAGCCGTCAATATTGCTTAACAGCGGAGCCGATATGCTGGTTTATGGCATGGGCGAGCAGCCAATCCGTGAAATTCTTAAGCTTTTACACAAAGGTGTTCCTTTTTCATCACTGAAAACAGTACCGCAAACAGTCATCCGCATCGGGAAGAATGATCCTTTACCGCTTCAGAAAAAATGGAACGATGTCATGCTCCATTCTTACGAGGAATGCCAGCGCAGCAAAGACCTGTTCGCCGAGAACTTTGTAAGATTTGAAAAGGAATCGAACAGGATAGAAGCTTCAAGACTTATTGAGCCGTCAGGGGATTCGCTTGTCCTTGTAAATCCTCATTTTAAGCCCATGAACGAGGCTGAAGCCGACCGGTCGTATGATCTGCCATATACCTATCTGCCTCATCCGAAGTATGATAAGAAGGGTCCGATCCCTGCTTTTGAGATGATAAGGTTTTCGGTAAATATTCACAGAGGGTGCTTTGGCGGCTGCAGCTTTTGCGCAATAGCGGCTCACCAGGGAAAACAGATCGTAAGCAGGTCGGAGGAATCAATTCTGAGGGAAATAATGAAAATTACCCAGATTGAGGGATTTAAAGGATATCTGTCCGATATTGGCGGACCGACAGCCAATATGTACGGTATGAAAGGTAAGGACATGGATATATGCCTGAGATGTTCCAGACCTTCATGTATCTGGCCGGATGTATGTAAAAATCTGGATTGCAGACATAAGACACTGACCGATCTGTATAAGAAGATCGGACGTCTTGATGGCATTAAGAAGGCATTCGTCGGAAGCGGAGTACGCTACGATATTCTGTTTCCGCAATGGAATAAAAATGCAGGGCAGGAGGAAAACGAATATCTCGAAGAACTGATAACCAACCATGTTTCCGGCAGGCTGAAGGTAGCTCCTGAGCACACATCTGCCAGCGTACTTAAACTGATGCGGAAAACTCCGTTCAGGTTATTCACGAAAATGAAAGACCGGTTCGATATTATTTCCAGGAAGCATGGATTGAATTTTGAAATTGTTCCTTACTTCATCTCATCACACCCCGGCTGCACCGAAAAAGACATGGCTGATCTTGCTGAAGAGGTTAGAAGCATTGGAATCAGGCCAGAACAGGTCCAGGATTTTACACCGACACCTATGACCCTTTCCACGACTATGTACTATACCGGCGCTGATCCCTCTACAGGGAGAAATATCTATGTAGCCAGGAAAGCTGAAGAAAAAAGACGTCAGAAGGAATATTTCTTCCGGTACAAAAGCCGTTACAGGAAAAATGCAATCTGAGCCGGATGTGTCCCCCGAACCATTAATAATTTACTGTTACGTTCCAGGAGGCCGGTTCGTTGATTGTAAACTCAAAGACAACCTCTGATTTTGCACTGCGGAATATATTCCAGGCATTGAACATCAGCTTAATTTCCAGCGGAAAAGTCGAATTCTCAAGCCCATAGGCAGTTCCTGAACTGAATTCGGTGCCACTGCTGTATGTGAATGACAGATCTTCAACTCCTGCATTATCAACTCCCCCTCTCGAAAGTTTAATCCTTATTTCATTTTTTGAATTGGCAACCTTATTGAAGGAATACCTTACAACATGCAAGGTTCTGACAATCTTATAAGGCGGAATTTGAGTTTCCCCGATATACCTGTCAGCTCTCCAGTATCCTGTAATTACTGAATCCCTGGTCACCAGTCTGCCTTTACCCTCCCTCATTCCGTACCTCCAGTCACCCTCATAATAAACTCCGCCAGCCCACCTGTATGTACCTTTACCATGTGCCAGTCCTGCCCTGAATTCCCCGGTATACAGGTCAATGCCTTC
Source organism: Bacteroidales bacterium (assembly GCA_015712185.1). Taxonomy (GTDB): domain Bacteria; phylum Bacteroidota; class Bacteroidia; order Bacteroidales; family VadinHA17; genus LD21. The sequence goes on along the minus strand of JADDYF010000190.1, from coordinate 14,944 downwards.
GGCAACGCCCTTCCCATGCGCCAGTCCGTTTCTGCACTTCCCTGTATACCTGGCCGAAACAGCGGGCATTAAAACCTTACAATCGCCGGTCTGCGTATAGCTGCCGAATGCAGGGATAAGCAACATACCTGCAAAGAAACCTGCGATAATTCGTCTGTACTCAATCATAATATTCTTTTGAACAGAACTCAGAGAATCACTTTTCGTATTCCTTAATAATATTCCTGACATCGTCGGGAGCTACCCTGCCATATGTTTTGTCTCCAACCATCACCACCGGTGCAAGGCCGCACGCTCCCACACATCTCAGGCTTGACAGGGAGAACTTTCCGTCGCTTGTTGTTTGTCCTACCTGCAGTCGAAGTTCCTTTTTGAATTCTTCCAGCACTTTCTCAGCGCCCCTGACATAACAGGCTGTCCCCATACATATACTTATCGGGTGTTTCCCTTTAGGAGTCATTGTAAAGAAAGAGTAGAATGTGACAACACCGTAGATTTTGGCTACCGGGACTGACAGCTCATCTGATACCACTTCCTGTACTTCTGCAGGAAGGTAACCAAAGTGTTCCTGGCATTTATGTAAAACATTGATCAGCTCCTGCTCATCGTTGCCAAATGATGTGCAGATTTCCTTAATCTTAGCGACATCTTCCTGTCTAAGTTCAATCTTAATACTCGACATAGCATTGAATTATTTTGTTGTGCCATCCGGATAGTTACGGTTTTACTAATATCTTTTTCTTTCTTTCAAAATAGTGCGTATGCAGAAGGTGGTGAGCTTTTTCACTATTTGGCTTCTCCAGAAATTCCTCATAAAGTTTAATTATAAAAGGATTCTCGTGTGATTTCCTGAGAGGTTTTTTCCTGTCTTCGGTGTAGATAGCAGCTGCTCTGGCTTTTATGATCTCTGAATTACCATGGTGTAAAGGCTGTCCTCCACCGCCTATGCATCCGCCCGGGCATGCCATTACCTCAATTGCATGGAACTGCGATTTGCCTGATCTGACATCATCCAGAAGCTTCCTTGCATTTCCCAGTCCATGAGCAATACCGATCCTGACAGGAAGACCATCGAAATCGATGGTTGCTTCCCTGACGCCCTCCAGTCCTCTCAATTCAGTAAAATCGAGCCTTTCAAGTTTTTTACCGGTTTGTAACTCATAGGCAGTACGGACTGCAGCTTCAATTACCCCGCCCGTAGTACCGAATATTACACCGGCTCCGGTCGATTCACCCAGAGGTGCATCAAACTCGCCTTCCTCAAGGTTATTGAGATCGATATTTGCCTGTTTGATAAAAGCCGCCAGCTCCCTGGTCGATATTGAGAAATCGACGTCCCTGTTATTTTCGGTAGAGAATTCATCTCTCTGGCATTCGTATTTTTTAGCAAGGCAGGGCATTATTGAGACCACCACCAGATCCTTCCTGTTTATCTTTATCTTACCTGCAAAATATGTTTTTGCGATTGCGCCAAACATCTGTTGTGGTGATTTTGCCGTTGAAGGGATATCCTTAAGGTCGGGGTAGTAGTATTCAAAAAAGTTTACCCAGCCCGGGCAGCAGGAAGTGAGAATGGGAAGCTTTGCGGTTGTATCACCCTTCAGGTGTCTGTTGAGTCTGCCGAGCAATTCGGTTCCTTCCTCCATGATTGTCAGATCAGCAGCAAAATCTGTATCAAATACGTAATCAAAGCCAAGAGCTCTCAGCGCTGAAACCATTTTCCCTGTGACCAGTGTTCCGGGTGCCATTCCAAACTCTTCTCCAAGAGCTGCCCTTACTGCAGGAGCAGTCTGCACGATTACTGTTTTTGACGGATCAGCCAGTGCACGCAGCACTTCAGGAGTATGGTCAACCTCTGTCAGCGCTCCTGTGGGGCAGACAGCAACACATTGTCCGCAGTACGTACAGCTTGAGTATTCGAGGTTCTGCTCAAAGGCAGGGGCGACTGTTGCCATGAATCCCCTGTTAACCGCTGATAATGCTCCGACTGTCTGTACATCGTTGCACATCATTTCGCATCGGCGGCACAATATGCATTTATCAAGATCCCTGATGATGGAAGGGGAAGTGTCCTTCCTGTATGTTGACATGGCAGCAATTTCCTGCCCTGGTATCTCCCTTATTCCCAACTTATTGGCCATAGCCTGTAGCTCGCAGTTTCCCGATTTGGGGCAGATGAGGCAATCTTTCGGGTGGTCGGAAAGGATAAACTCCATCACTGTCCGTCTGGCATTCAGGACCCTGGTTGTATGGGTTTTAATTACCATTCCCTCCTCACATCTTGTGGCACATGAAGGAGCAAGGTTGCGCCTGCCCTCGACCTCAACCATGCAGATGCGGCACCCTGCGGGCTTGTTCTCAATGTTCAGGTCATGCAGTTCCATATAGCACAATGTCGGGATTTCAATTCCCATCTGCCGGGCTGCTTTATGAATAGTAGTACCTTTTGGTACCTCAGCTTTTTTATTATCTATTGTAAGTTTGATCGTTTCCATCTTCTAGACTCTATTTACCGGATAATGACTGCGTCGAACTTGCATTTTTCAATACATGCACCGCATTTTATGCATATTGAAGGATTTATCGTGTGAGTTTCCTTGCGTTCACCGGTAATGGCGTTGACAGGACATACTCTGGCGCAGGCTGTGCAGCCCACACAGTTTTCGGAAATAATAAAATATTCCATCAGATCCCTGCACTGGCCGGCCGGACATTTTTTTACAGTTACATGAGCTTCATACTCTTCCCTGAAATTGTTAAGAGTTGACAATACCGGATTTGGAGAGCTCTGTCCAAGGCCGCATAATGATGTGTCCTTGATGACCATGCTCATGTTCATTAGCCTGTCGAGGTCAGCTGGTACTCCTTTGCCCTTTGTAATATGATCGAGCAATTCATGCAGGCGCTTGTTCCCGATACGGCATGGAGAGCATTTACCGCAGGATTCCTCGACTGTGAAATCGAGGAAGAACCTGGCTACAGAAACCATACAATCATCTTCGTCCATTACTATCATACCGCCGGATCCCATCATTGAACCTGCTGCAAGGAGGTTGTCGAAGTCGATAGGGGTATCGAGATGTTTTTCTGTCAGGCAGCCTCCTGATGGTCCGCCTGTCTGAGCGGCTTTGAATTTCTTACCGTTCCGGATACCTCCGCCGATTTCATAGATGACCTCCCTGAGTGTGATGCCCATCGGCACCTCTATGAGACCGACATTATTGATTTTTCCTGCAAGAGCAAAAACCTTGGTGCCTTTTGATTTTTCCGTACCTATGCTGCTGAACCATTTTGCACCCTTAAGGATGATCGGAGAGATACAGGCAAACGTCTCAACATTGTTTACATTGGTTGGTTTGCCCCTGAATCCCGATTCGGCAGGGAAAGGCGGCTTGACAGTGGGCTCACCGCGTAGTCCTTCCATAGAATGGATGAGCGCTGTTTCCTCGCCACATACAAATGCTCCGGCACCATATCTTATTTCAATATCGAAACTGAACCCGGTTCCCATTATATCATCTCCGAGCAATCCGTAATCCCTTGCCTGACGGATTGCAGTTTTAAGCCTGGCCACGGCAAGCGGGTATTCAGCACGTATATAAATCAGCCCTTTCCCCGCACCTATACTGTAGCCGCATATTGCCATTGCCTCAAGCACGGCATGGGGATCACCTTCAAGGACCGACCGGTCCATAAATGCTCCCGGATCTCCTTCATCAGCATTGCATACAACATACTTTTCGTCAGATTTATTATTATATGCAATTTCCCATTTAAGGCCTGTAGGGAATCCTCCGCCGCCCCGGCCTCTCAGTCCGGAATCCCTGATTATCCTGATGACATCGGCAGGCTTCATTTCAGTGAGCACCCGGCCAAGTGCTTCATAAGCATCATGGGCAATAGCTTCTTCAATATTTTCCGGATCGATTATCCCGCAATTTCTCAACACAATCCTCATTTGCTTTTTAAGAGGTGCGAAATCCTTCTCTTCAGGTATTATTTTCCCGCTGACCGGATCGTGATATAAAAGCCGTTCTACCTTTCGGCCTTTAATTAGATGTTCAGCTATAATATCCCGTGTATCATCAGGATTTACTTTGACATAAACTACCTTTTCGGGCATTACCATTACGACAGGTCCGAGGTGACAGAGTCCGAAACATCCGCTTCTGACAACACTGACCTCATTTTCGAGGGCATTTGCTTCCAGTTCAAGACACAGGTTGTCGTACAATACCTCACTATTATGACTGCTGCAGCTTTTCCCGCCGCATACAAGTAATTGTTTCTTTTGTTTTGCCATCATTCCCCTCTGCTTAATTGATAGTCTGGTAATTTACCGGAAGCAATCCCTCAACATAATAACCATTCTTTATAAATTTCTCGATTATTTCATCGGCCTTCAGCTTGTCGACATTGCCAAAGACGACAGGATCTTCACCGGGACGGGTAACTTCAATAGTGGGTTCAGCAAAACAGTATCCCATATCACCGGTACCCACAACAATACCGTTTATGCTTCTTTTTTCGAGTTCCACAGTCAGGAAGTCGAATATCTCTTTTGCTCCTGATGCCAGTCCGCTTGTTCCCATATGGACCCTGATCCGGATCTTTTCTTTGGCATGTATTCTGGCCAGGGTGTCAGCCTTGCTTTTCCTGAGATCGGCAAGAGATTTGATTTTTTTCATATTTACTTGATTTACAAGTGTATTCTATAATAATGCCAAAAATATTTCCAGTTATTCCGCTTTGCCGCCACAAAAATACAAATTTATCTGTTAATAAAATAACATTGTTAATAAAATAACAGTATATTTTATATATAATGAATAAATCTTATGATATGATATTTCTTATTCATTTGTTATTCATGAAACAGTAGACTCGGAATATCAGAGATAGTTATCTGTTCCTTAACTGTTTAAACTCTGATCCTGATCTCCATTCCGGGTAGAAATCCGAGATTGCGAGTTCGTAGCCAACAATAAAAGAAAGTACGGCATCTTCAGCAATACCTTCAAAATTGAATTCACCGGGATAATAATTATCGGATGGTCTGTGGTATCTGTTTTCAATATAGCTGCTTCTCTTTCCGGCAGTCCATTCAATTCCGTGTTCCCTGCTTTCTGTGCTTCCTTTTGCATATAATGAAGGAATTCCTTTTGCTGCAAAAGAATAATGGTCTGATCTGAAATACATCCCGGTATGTGACTCAGGGTCTCCTATGACATACCTGTTCTGGGTGTCGGCAATCTTGCCGACCAGGCTGTCGAGGTTTGACTGACCGAATCCGGTTATAGTTACATCCTTCATTTTGCCGAGAGGCAGCATCCCGTCATTATTTATACAGGCTACTATATTTTCAACCGGTATAACAGGATGTTCGGTGTAATAAAACGAGCCTATCAATCCCTGCTCTTCAGCTGTCGGGAATAATAAGATTATACTTCTCGCGGGTTTCCTTCTGAGTGCAGAGAATGCTTTTCCGATAGCAAGTTCCCATGCCATTGCTGTTCCGTTGTCGACAGCGCCGTTATAGATCGAATCGCCGTCTTCTTTTTCTCCGATTCCGAAATGGTCCCAGTGAGCAGTATAGACAATACATTCACGGGGTTTAGCAGAACCCCTTATCATTCCTGCAACGTTCGACGACTCGCTGAACCTCACATCGTTTTTAATTTCAAGGGTAATACTCAGGTTGAGAGGAAATCCCCTGTATCCTTTGTTGCATGCAGCCAGCCTCAGGCTGTCGACGTTAAGGTTATTGATACTGAACAGCTTTCTGGCTGCATCAGATGTGAGCCATCCTGTAAAGCTGCAGAGTGGTTCATTTTTAGTGGTATCATTCAAATAGAGCCTGGGTGACAGCGAACTTTTTCTCGGAATTGTGTACGGGTAGCCGGCACCTGTCGTTTCGTGAATTATCAGAACTCCTGCAGCCCCCTGCCGTGCTGCCTCCTCATACTTGTACGTCCACCTGCCGTAATATGTCATTTCTCTCCCTTTGAACAAAGTGATGTCGCTGGTATACAGACCGGGATCATTTACCATTACAACTACGGTCTTTCCTTTTACATCAAGTCCGGCATAGTCATTCCATCCGTATTCAGGGGCTACGATCCCGAATCCTGCAAAGACGATATCTATTTCGTTAATGGTGATATTATTGCTCAGGACCGGGGAGATTATTGCTGCGTCATCAGGCGTCCTTAGCTTTAACAGTATTTTTGAGGATTTTGCGATTGCTATCTCACTGACTGTTGAACTAATCTCTGCCAATGGCACCTTCTGGAAGTAGCTTCCGTCGAAAGCAGGTTCGAAACCTATAAGCCTCAGCTGATCAGCCAGGTAGTTGACAGTTATCGTTTCACCTTCCGTAAATGGTTTCCTGCCCATGAACCTGTCACTGCCCAGCTCTTTCACATAATTTTCAAGATCGTTTACCGAAATGTTCCTTATAACCTCTTCGAGATCAGATTTACGTGATCTGCAGGCAGACAGAATTGTGAGAATGATGAAGAAGGAAATTATACTTTTCATAAGGCAAAGAGTAATTAGGGAATCCTAAATTAGTGTAAAAATATAATAAGTTCAAAAAACCCGATTCAGGTATTAAAACACCCGTTCATAATTCTTATTTTTACGGTTCATTCATTCACCAGTATCAAATTTAAATTCAATTTTATGAAAAAGGCAAATCTTCTCAGTCTCTTCATTTTCTTAATATTTCAGGTTCTGATTTCCGCAAATCAGATATCTGCGCAGATGCCGATGCGAAGCGCAAACCAGGTAGCAATTCTGGGATGGACCGACGATACACATTATCTTATCAGGAATTTTGATGCTGATAAGAAGCTGGTAACTCAGAGTGTTGATATCAGGACAGGAAAAAGTGTTGTAGTTCCTCCTTCCAAATCAGACAGGGAGCTCTTTACAGAATCGCTTCCTGAAGGTATTTCCCTTGGGATGAACGACGTCATGAGTCCTGATATGAAAAGTGCGGTTTTCGTAAAGGAAAATGACCTCTATTATTTTATAAAAGGGGGAAAAGAGCTTAGAAGGTTAACAAACGACAAACCCGGAGAAGTTAATGTCCGCTTCTCGGGTGATAGTAAAAAAATCGCCTACACAAGGAACAAGGACCTTTATGTTTATGACCTTGTTGAATTCAGAGAGATCAGGCTCACAAATGATGCTACAGACAGGATTTACAATGGTTATGCCTCGTGGGTTTATATGGAAGAGATACTGGGAAGGGGCAGCCGCTATGCAGCTTTCTGGTGGTCACCCGATGGCAGCAGAATTGCTTACCTGAGAACCGATGAGAACGATGTGCCTGTATTTACACTGAACCGGCTTGACGAACCTGACGGGATACATGGTACACTGGAAGTAGTGCCATATCCCAAATCGGGTGATCCGAATCCGAATGTGAAGATGGGAATTGCCGATATATCCACCGGAAAAACAATATGGGTGAAGACGGATTACAGTGTCGACCAGTATATTGCCTGGCCTTTCTGGACACCAGACAGTAAGAAACTGGCAATACAGATAGTTAACCGCGACCAGACAGATCTTAAAATCATCCTTGCAGATCCGGCAACCGGAGATTTTACTCAGATATATGAGGAATCCCGTAAAACGTGGGTGGAATTCCGTGAAGATATCCATATTATGAGAAACGGATCGGGATTCATAATAAGGAGTTACAGGAATGACTGGGAGAATCTCTACTATTACGGATGGGATGGCAGATTGATCGCCCAGCTTACAAATTTCAATTTCAGGGTTACCTCGGTAAACAGGGTAGACGAGGATCTGAGAATGGTATATTTCTCAGCAACCGGTCCCGAATCGACAGACAGCCATGCATTCAGGGTTGGCCTGGATGGCAAGAACCTTCTGCAGATAACCAGAAGTGATGGAAGCCATAATGTAAACGTTTCCCCGAAGGGGAGCTATTTCCTCGATACATGGAACAGTATTTCAAGCACAGGTTCCATAATTGCATATGACAAAAGGGGAAGATTCCTTAAGGAGATATATAAGTTTGAGCAGCCGGAATATGATCCTGCAAAACACTCTAAAGCTGAAATGGTGAAGATCATGACTTCCGACGGGCTGTTCAATATGCCGGCCATAATAACATACCCGCTGAATTTTGATCCTTTACAGAAATACCCTGTAATATTTACCATCTATGGTGGCCCCGATTCTAAAAATGTTACCAACAGGTGGCCAGGTACAAGCCCCTCATGGTACTCCCAGAACGGAATCGTCACGTTTACAGTCGATCACAGGGGATCGGGGCAGTTCGGTAAGAAAGGCCTCGATTATATGCACCGCTCTCTTGGCAAATGGGAGATACTCGATTATATCGATGCAGTGAAATGGCTGCTTACAAAATCATTTGCTGACAGTACGAGAATGGGAATCACAGGCAGCTCTTACGGAGGATATATGACATGTCTTGCACTGACCAAAGGCGCCGATTACTGGACCCACGGATTTGCCGGTTCATCAGTAACCGATTACCGGCTATATGATAATATATACACCGAACGATACATGGATACTCCCCAGGACAATCCGGATGGGTATAGGGATGGGTCAGCCCTGACATGGGTGAAGAATTACAGGGGAAAACTCTATATGACACATGGTGATATGGATGATAATGTACACATGCAGAATACAATTTATCTGATTTCACGTTTGCAGGACGCAGGTAAAACATTCCGCTTCATGCTTTATCCGAATGGACGCCATGGTTGGGGAGGAGCAAAAGCCAGTCATTCAAGGAATGAAGCGAATGATTTCTGGCTGGAAAGTTTCTTCGGGAAATGAGAAGTTATGTTGCTGCTGCATTAATCGCACTATCCATTATAATCTCATACATCAGGTATGCGATCCCCTGACTGTTAAGAGGATACCTAAATAATTAACAAAATTTCAATATGAAGACACAAACAGAAAGTCTGAGAAGGGCATTTGCAGTTTATCTGGTATTAATGACCTTATCAGTGACAGCTCTGAATGCCGAACTCAAGCCCAGAGAACGTAATATACTGGCAAATGAAGCGAGAACTATAAACCTTGCAGGTGCAATGGTTACTGATAATTCGTGGAATAAGCTGCCAGGCTACAAAGACAGGTCATTCTGGGATGGATTGCCCGCCGTCATCCGTCAGGAATATCTCGGCAGGGCTGAGAAATATCTTTCTTATGACTGGCCTGTTGTTAAAGCTACTGATTATCTTGAATTTATACGTTCGGGTGATCGCCGTCAGCAGGTTTATTCCGCGTGCAGCAATGCACTTATATCTCTGGTCATGGGTGAACTTGTTGAAGGAAAGGGACGCTTTCTTGATCAGATCATCAATGGTGTCTGGTACTTTAGTGAGCAAACATGGTGGGGATGGTCTGCACACCTCGGTGCCCAGAAAGCCGGTTCAGGTCTTCCGGATATAAATGAACCATACGTTGATCTCGGTGTGGGAGAGATTACCAGCAACCTTTCATTGACCTGGTTTCTCTTTAGGGAGGAGTTTGACAGAGTGCATCCCCTTATATCACAAAGGCTTAAACAGGAAATAATGAGAAAAGCTCTTACCCCGTATTTTGAAAGGGATGACTGGGGTTACATGGGTTTCAGGGGCGGCCGTCCAAATAACTGGAATCCATGGATAAACTATAATATGCTGACAAGTTACCTTCTGGTGGAAAGTGATCCGTCAAAGAAGGTGGCACAGGTGGAAAAGGTCCTGAAATCCATTGATAAATTCCTTAACGGATATTCTGACGACGGTGGGTGTGATGAAGGTCCGTCATACTGGGGCGCTGCAGGAGCTCTGCTGTATGAGAGCCTTGAGATAATGAAAAATGTGACGAATGGGAAATTTGATGTGTTTGATGATCCTCTTATTCAGAATATCGGAAAATACTTCTATAAGGTAAACATACATGCCCCTTACTTTATAAATTTTGCTGATGCCGATGCGACAACCGGTGGCAATGCCTCGATCGTATACAGGTACGGTAAGGCAATAAACGATCCTGTTATGTGGAAGTTCGGGGCTTACCTGGCTGGGCTTGGGAGCTGGGGTGAGGGTGCTCTGAGCGGCAGGATTTTCGATCAGGTAAGGAATCTTGGACTTATCAGTGAGATCCGTAAATCAGAGGCACAGGAAGCTCTTGTTGCTGACTTCTGGTTTCCGGATACTGAAGTTGCAGGAGCACGTGACAGGGAAGGCAGCTTTAACGGATTCTTTTTTGGGGCAAAAGGGGGATTTAACGCGGAGAGTCATAATCACAACGATATCGGTTCCTGTCTTATGTATTATGATGGTAAGCCATGCCTGATAGATCTCGGACGGGAAGAATATGTCGCCAAGACATTCAGCTCAAGGCGTTATGAGATATGGACAATGCAATCGGGCTACCATAACCTGCCTGTCATCAATGGGACGGATCAGATGCAGGGTGCAGACTTCAAGGCGAAAAATTCCACATTCAGCTCAAACTTAAAATCAGCAACATTCACAACGGAAATTGCCGGGGCATACCCCGAAAAAGCTAAAGTAAAAAGCTGGATGCGCTCATATACCCTCAACAGGGGAAGGGACTTCGTTATACGCGACAGATTCGAACTCTCTGAGGTTGTCCCTGGCGCAACTACCAGTTCAAACCTTATTACCTGCTGTAAGGTTACAGAGGTCAAACCCGGATTGATGAAGCTCGAAGGCAACGGATTCACCTTGAATATGTTGTATAATGCAAAAATTGTAAGACCTGTCATTGAATTCAGGGAGGTGACTGACCGTTCACTCAAACGTTACTGGCCTGATGGAGTAACGCGTATCAGAATGGAATTTATTAAATCCGGTCTGAAAGGAAGCCAGGACCTTGTATTTACTGCAGTCAAATGATTTTTTACCTGGTTAGCCTGAACATACGATAATATGATCAGAATTATAATCCGTTTGTATTTGTTATATTGGAGAATAAATAAAACCAGAATTTTATGATTGCAGGTATCCTTAAAGAGTACGGGACAGAAAACAGAGTTGCCATGCTTCCATGCGAGGCAGGAGTGCTTACGAAGATGGGTATGGAGGTCCTTGTCGAAAACCGGGCAGGTGAAAGCGCTTTTGCATCGGATGAAGAGTACAGTAAAACCGGAACTGTGCCGGCTTCACGTAAGGAGATCTTTTTGAAAGCAAGTCTGCTTTTAACTGTAAATCCTGTTCCCAGCGATGACCTGAAATCATGTCATGAAGGTCAGGTCCTTTGCTCAATACTGAATCCTCTGGAAAACAAAAGCTGGATTGAGACAGCCCGTAGTAAGAGACTGACCGTTCTGGCTCTCGATCTTATACCAAGAACTACAAGGGCTCAGTCAATGGATATACTGTCTTCAATGGCTACTGTGGCTGGTTATAAAGCAGTACTGAATGCTGCCCTTTTACTTCCAAGATTTTTCCCCATGTTTATGTCAGCAGCAGGGACGATCAAACCATCGCGTGTTCTGGTTCTGGGAGCAGGTGTTGCAGGTCTGCAGGCGGTAGCAATTGCCAGAAAGCTGGGAGCCGTGGTGGAGGTGTTTGATGTAAGGTCAGCAGTAAAGGAAGAAGTCAAGAGCCTGGGCGGGAAATTTATTGAGGTGGAAGGTGCCAGCGAAGACTCGGCGGCAGGCGGGTATGCGGTTGAGCAGACAGAGGAATTCAGGAAAAAACAGCAGGAACTGATTCAAAAGCGTGCTATAGCAGCCGATGTGGTAATTGCCACAGCCCAGATACCAGGTAAAAAAGCACCGGTTCTCATTCTTAAAGAAACTGTAAATCATATGAAACCCGGATCGGTAATCATCGACCTTGCAGCAGCTGCCGGTGGAAATTGTGAACTTACAGAAAATGGAAAAACAATTATCGCGAACGGGATTACAATTGTAGGAAAATCGGATTACCCTTCCGATATGCCTTCAGATGCCAGCAAAATGTTTGGGAATAATTTATTAAACCTCTTTAAAATAATGATAGACAAAAACGGAAACCTCATGCTTAATATGCAGGATGAAATTATCAAATGTACCACTGCAGTACATGCCGGGGAGTATGTCAGTCAGAGAGTCAGGCAATTGCTAAATATCAAATAGACTGTTATATGAGTAATATTCTGGGTTTTATCTTGCAGCACAAGGAGGCTATTTTTCTGGTCATCCTCTCTGTTTTTCTTGGAATTGAGGTCATCAGCCATGTTCCTGCCATACTTCATACTCCGCTCATGTCGGGCGCCAATGCCATTCATGGAGTGGTGATCATCGGGGCTATAATTGTTATGGGCCATGCGCATACTACCGGTGCAATGATACTTGGATTTCTTGCGGTTGTTCTAGGTACACTGAATGTGGTTGGAGGATTTGTGGTTACTGACAGGATGCTCGAGATGTTCAAAAAGAAAAAGTAATTCCAGCGCAAAACACAAAAGAACGGAACAATGGACGAGATATCCCAATTCCAGACCGGCAACGCAATACTTGAGATTACTTACATAATCGCGTCAGTGCTTTTTGTTTTCGGACTCAAAATGCTCAGCCATCCTCTCACGGCAAGGAGAGGAAATATCCTTGCGGCATTCGGCATGGCCCTCGCAATTATTGCTACAATAGTATTTCACAGAAAGGATGGTGAACCTATCGGCAACATACCTTTTATTATTGCTGCTATTATCGTTGGTACTGGCATAGGATGGGTCATTGCAAAGAGAGTAAAGATGACTGCAATGCCTCAGCTTGTCTCATTCTTCAACGGGATGGGAGGAGCTGCTGCCGCCCTTATTTCGATGATGGAGTTTCCTCATATTAGCCCTGAACTTATTGCCAGGAACGGAATGGCTAATGGTCATGTCCTGGCAATACTTCTGGGATTGATGATTGGTACAATATCATGGGCCGGAAGCATGATAGCTTTCGGAAAGCTCGACGGCTGGATCGGCGACCTGAGGGTGAAAGCCATGAAATATGTGAATATCTGCATTCTGGCCGTCCTGATCGGTTTCATAGTATTTATTATGACCCGTGATGTACAGGCAAGCGCTGAGCTGACCCCGTTTATATATATTATGTTTGCTGTTGCGGTAATATATGGCGTCCTCTTTGTGATGCCGATAGGTGGAGCAGATATGCCTGTTGTTATCTCACTTCTGAACTCCTTTACGGGCGTCGCGGCAGCAATGGGAGGATTCCTGTATAACAACCAGGCTATGCTGACAGGGGGGATACTTGTAGGATCGGCCGGGACAATTCTTACAATCCTTATGTGCAAGGCCATGAACCGCTCTCTTCTTAATGTCATAGTAGGAGTATTTGGCGGTGGGGGACAGGCAGTCGCTTCAGCTGCCGGATCGGTGAAGGAGATCACTTTGTCAGATGCAGCAGTCCTGCTGAGCTATTCGAAAAAAGTAGTTATTGTACCGGGTTACGGTCTTGCTGTCGCACAGGCTCAGCATATATGTCATGAACTCGACAAGCTCCTCGATGAAAAAGGAGTTGAGGTGAAGTATGCCATTCATCCTGTAGCCGGCCGTATGCCGGGACATATGAATGTGCTCCTTGCCGAGGCCGACGTACCGTATGAACAGCTTATTGAGAGCGATGAGATTAATCCTGACCTTCCTAATACCGATGTACTGGTTGTCATCGGAGCCAATGATGTCGTAAATCCGGCTGCCGAGGACGATCCTTCCAGCCCCATTTATGGAATGCCAATCATCAGGGCACGCGAAGCAAAAAATATTATCGTCATGAAACGTGGCATGGGAAAAGGTTATGCAGCTATCGAGAATATGCTTTTCTTTAATGACAAGACCAGGATGCTCTTTGGCGATGCTAAAACCACCCTGCAGAATCTTGTGAACGAAGTGAAAAACCTATGACTTCTTCTGTTCAAAAGCTGGCTCTTCTAAGGGCTGCTATGATACGTAACGGCATAGATGTTTATATTTTACCCTCTTCCGATCCTCACCTTGGAGAATATATACCCGATCACTGGAAAATTGTTCCATGGCTGACAGGCTTTACCGGATCTGCCGCCACCGTGGTTATTACAAACGAATTTGCAGGACTTTTTACAGATTCACGATACTTCATACAGGCTCAGAATGAACTTGCTGATTCAGGGATAATACTGGTCAAACCAGAACCATTTAAGGCACCAGATTACGTTGACTGGCTTTATAAGATCATTGCCCGCAGCAGTAGAATAGGATTTGACGGAAAGATAATATCTGTCGCACAGTACAGGAGGATGGAAAATAAGCTGAAGGACAGGGACATTTCATACAATACTGACTGTGACCTTATAACAGATATATGGAATGAGAGGCCCCCGATGCCGGACTCTGAAGCATCCGACCATCCGGTGAAGTATTCCGGCATTGACAGATCTGCAAAGATCTCACGGGTCAGGGAGCAAATGAAACAGCAACTTATTGATGTTCATCTTCTTACTTCACCTGATGACATAATGTGGCTTCTTAATATCAGGGGCAGTGACTTGGCATACAGCCCTTTGCTTTCATCATTTGCTCTGATCAGCGATAGCCGGCTGTTGTTTTTTACAGAATCAAAGAAAGTTCCGAATGAGCTCTCGGAGGAATTTAGCAGACTGGGTATTGAAATGCATCCTTACAATGAAATAACAGGGTTTTTGTCAACCCTGCGTGAGAACTCGTCGATACTAATTACTCCGGTTACTACTTCTGTGAAGTTGTTCAATTCAATTCCCGGGAAATTGAGGATCACAGAAGATATAAGCATTCCATGCCGGCTAAAAGCCATAAGGAACAAAACTGAGATTGAAAATACAGGCAGAGTAATGATAAAGGATGGAGTGGCGCTCACAAAGTTCTTTTACTGGTTTGAACAGAATCTGGGAAGGGAGGT
>JADDYF010000145.1 GCA_015712185.1 Bacteroidales bacterium | reverse complement strand
CCGGAATGATCTAATCTTACGTTCTGAAGTTCAATATTTATACCGATGAGTGTCTGGCGTGATTTCTCAAGCTCGCTTTCAGACAGAACACCGCCCGAATAGAGCGATGAAATTCTCTTATAATTCTTTTCCTCAAGACCCTGCTTTTCCTCAAACAAATTCTCCTTGATCCTTACGCTTCTTATATATTCCTGTATGGCATTTATTTCAACAGAGGCTGATGCAATCTTACTCCCATACAAGTCATTAGTCATATAATTATTGAGATCCGAAAGGCTCTTATGAAACGTACTCCAGTAGCTCTGAATTTCGCCAAGATCAGAAAATGCAGGCAGCTGATCCACTGTAATGGATGCCGGATCACGTATAGTATCGACAAATTGTTTCATTTTTAACACTTCATCAATCGAAGCAGCTGTTTCCATAACAGCCAGCAGCTGGCCGGCAGCAACTGTATCTTTTTCCTTTACATAAAGGTTAATTATCCGGCCGGTAATCTTGCTTACAAGGACAGCAGGCGGATTTGAGGTTGTTATTTCGACAGGTGAGGGTACAGTATCAGGATACTTTATTATCCAAGCCAGTAAGAGAAAGAGTAAAAATACACCAGCCAGAATGGTTGTTCCCCACCGGAGGATTCTCCCTGGCGGATTACCCATTATTTCCTTTACAGGGTTGGAATAGACTATTTCAGGCTCATTTGTCTTCATCGCTGCTACGTGCCAAGTTCAAGCTGATTCTTTACCAGGTTATAATAGGCGCCCTGTTTGTTTATCAGGAGATCGTGAGTGCCTGTTTCAACAATCCGTCCATTGTCCATTACAATAATTTTATCGGCATCCTTCACTGTGCTAAGCCGGTGAGCCACCACAACAACTGTTTTGCCCCTGTAAAATTCCGCCAGGTTCTCAACAATTGCCTTCTCATTGCCGGCATCAAGAGAATTAGTGGCCTCATCAAGAAAGATTATTTCAGGATTTTTATAGATCACCCTTGCTATCAAAAGGCGTTGTTTCTGGCCTTCACTCAGACCATGTCCGCTTGTTCCAATCTTTGTATTGTATCCGAGTGGCAGTGATTCAATAAATCCCCTTATATTCGCTATTTCGGCTGCTTCAACCAGTTTCTCCTCATCTATATCTTCGGTTTCAGGTACAATATTGGAGGCGATGGTATCGGGGAAAAGGAATCCGTCCTGCATCACCGCACCAACTTTCTCACGCCAAACCTTCAGGCTTAGATTTGAGAGCTTTGTATCACCTATTAAGATCTCCCCGCTGACCGGCTGATAAAATCCAAGCAGTATTTTGAGAAGGGTTGTCTTACCGCTTCCGCTAATTCCAACAATTGCAGTTGTTTTGTATTCCTCAATGACCAGATTCGCATCTTTCAGGGCAAAGGGAGAGTGAGGCCCTTCATACTGATAGGAAATATTATTTACATAAATATCCTTCCTGTCGGGTAATTTTCTTACTTTCATTTCCTGGTCAGGTTCTTCGTCATCCATTCCATGAACCTCTGCCAGCCTGTCGAGGCTCATTTTAGCATCCTGCGACAACCGGAAGAAACCGATAATCTGGCTTACCGGGACGTTCAGCTGGCCTATGATGAACTGAACCGCAAGCATCATACCAAGAGTCATGCTGCCTTTCATTACTGCCATTGCTGCAATAACAGTTATTAGGAGGTTTGACACTTCATTAATCAAGGTTGCTCCCGCTGTCTGGTATTGAACTATTCCAAGCCCCCTGATCTTCAACTTTAACAGAGAAGCCTGTAGTTTCTCCCAATCCCATCGCATCTTCAGTTCACTCTGGGTAAGCTTTATCTCCTGCATGCCATTGACAATGTTTATCATCTTATTCCCTGCTACAGACATCTGCTTAAACCGCTGGTGATCAAGCTGCGCTCTTGATTTCATGAAAAGTGAAACCCAGATAACATACAACAGGGTGCCTGCAAGAAAAATAGCCAGTATCCTGATACTGAAAAGAGCCAGAACTATACCAAAAACAATCAGATTAAAGAATGAGAACAGAATGCTCAGCGTTGCCGATGTCAGGAATTCCTCAATGCGGTTATTGTCATCAATGCGCTGGAGAATATCACCTGTAAGCTTGGTGTCAAAAAATGCTATTGGTAACGACATCAGTTTCTGAAGAAAACCTGATATTATCGCAACGTTCACCCTTGTGCCGATATGGAGAAGAAGCCACCCTCTGATGAATTCGACTGATAATCTTCCTATCACGAGTGCAAGCTGTGCCAGAAGGACAAGGTAAATAAATCCTATATTGTTGTTGTTTATGCCAATATCAATAATTGATCTGGTAAGAAAAGGAATAACAAGCTGGATACAGCTTCCCAGTAACAGACCAAGTATCAACTGAAAAAGGTACTTCCGGTAAAGGTGGAAATACCTAAGAAGGAACCTGAAACCCTGCGACTTCTCTTCTTCACTTTCTTTTTCAAAAAGAGCAGGTGTAGGTTCAATTATTAATACAAGACCGGCCGGCTTGCCGTCAGAAAGTGTAGATGCCCAGTTTTGGACAAATTCATCGGCAGTATATTTTATAAGTCCGATTGCGGGATCAGCAGCCCATATTTTATCGTTTTTGATTTTGTAGACCACAATAAAATGTCCCTGCCTCCAGTGTACTATGCATGGCAACGGAACATTCTCGCTGAGCATTTCAAACGGGATCTTAACACCCATGGTCCTGAATCCCAGGCTGTCTGCCGCTTCTGAAAGCCCGAGAAATGAAACGCCTTCCCTTGTAATGTAGCATCTTTTCCTTAGTGTCTCAAGAGAAAAATTCTTTTTATAAAAACCCGCTACCATTTTCAGGCAGGCAGGTCCGCAATCCATTGCGTCTGGCTGTTTTACAAAGGGGAATGACATCTTTACTTGTGAGAACGGCTAAATACAAGTAAAGATATTTATATTTTATTTAAGAAATGTCGCTGTTCCATATAAAATCATAAGCTATAGCTTCGTCAAAATAGTTTTCCATAACGGAAATGCTATATTTGTCAATTAATCATCTATCCATAACCGGTTGTTCAGGAAAGTATCAGATACGAACATAATTGACGGGATAAGGAGACAGGATGACAAGATCCTGAACTGGCTTTATGATAATTATTTTCAAACAGTTAAGAACCATGTCATTAAGAACAGCGGGACTTCTGAGGATGTTTCTGATGTTTTCCAGGATACAATCATAGTACTCTACAGGCAGATCACGGAGAACAGCCTTAACCTGACAACCGACTTAAAGGGCTATTTTTTCGGTATTGCACGAAACATCTGGAGCGCCACTCTCAGAAAGAACAGGAAGACAACTGAACTGGAGCTCGATTTTCCCGAAGAAATTGAAGAAGATCCGGCCGATCCGTTTTTCGAAAAGATTGTAGGAAGGGCTTTTCTCAAGCTGAAACCCGACTGCCAGACTGTACTTACAATGTTCTCAGACGGGTATTCCTATGAAGAAATTGCGGCAAAAATGAACCTCAAGAATGAAATGTATGCCCGACGTAAGAAATACCTGTGCAAGGAAGCTCTGCTTGAACTGGTGAAAAAGGACCCGGAATATCAGGAATATCTGCGTTTCATGAAATAAAAACCCAGCACCAGAGCAGCAACGAGAAGTATCCCTGCACCGGCAATAAAGAGGTATATACTCCTGTAAATACGTGTATTATCCCCATAAACTACAAGTGATGACCAGAAGTAAGGATGGGATTTAAGCTGGCTCGCATTTTTAAGATACATGGTTCTGGCTTTTTTCAGCGACTCACTTTTTGTCTTCCCCCTCTTCAGATTATCATAGAACATTTTTACAATTTCAGTTCCCGACTTATCTTCGATTTCCCACATTGACATTACCACAGACTGACTTCCTGAGTACAGGAATCCCCTGGCAAGGCTAAGAATACCTTCTCCGGAAAACAACATACCAGTTCCGGTATTGCAGGAGCTCAGTACCACCATTCTTGCTTTCAGAGGAATCCCGTAAACCTCAAAAGTATACAACATTCCGTCTTCAGGTGAGTCGTCCGTCTGGCTGAAAATCATTGCGGAGCTCATTGGATACCGGTCGTTAACGAATGTATGCATTGCCAGATGAATGATGTCATATTTTGGTGATTCGCTCTTATATACTGATTCCTTTGCATCATGGTTGATGAATAACTTCCCCCCTGTAATACCTGAAACATATTCTGCTTCTTCAAGAGCATATGGTAGTTTATATAAAAAGTCCCTGTCCTGCATCTGTCTTATCATAATAATGGAATCAATACTGATCGCCTCACCATAATGCGGAGCGAACGCGATCAGCTCTTTTTTTCTTCCATAGTTTCGTTTAACCAGTTCCTCCATAAAGGCTGCGGAATATGCATATGAGATGCTGAAATCGTTCATAAGATAAGATAGTTCACGATAAAGAACAGCTGTCCCGGAATACTCTGAATACAGTAAAGTCTCGAATGGCAGGTATGAAAGAATGTTGTCAGGGGATATCAGGATTTTATCTGAAATAAAGTAATCTCTCACCGGTTCTATAAGTATTTTATAAAGATCATGTCCGATTTTCTGATAGCTTTCAAATTGGTTTCTGGCGTTTCCTGACAGAACTGGATATGAAAGGAGTTCTCTGAAATTCCTGATTTTGCGGAAGAATCCGGAATCGATCTTGATGGTCACCAGTTCCTGATGCTTCCTGTTAACCAGGAAAATATACAGCAAAGAGTCAGACACCACATAGTTAAGATAATTGTTGTTCCAACCGAGGATTGCTGTTATTTCCTTCATCTGTGGAATCATGGTATTATACTTAATTGCATGGTATTCAGGATAATTCTTTTCATACACAAGAATAAGAGAGTCCCTGCTTTGAGTTGCTTTCAAAATCTTTTCATTCCATTCAGAAATGGAAGTAATATCTGGCGGATCTTTGGCATTTTCCGAATTGATCCTGGCATTATACAAACTGATTTCCCTCTGAAGAGACTTTTCAAGAGCAGCCATGTTGTCGGGTATGTGAAACTGAACAGCTTTCAATTCCCTGGTTGCCGCGAGCAAGCCGGCAACTTTGCTCTTTTCCATATACCTGAAGGTCTTTTCGAGATACTCTGCCTCGCGTCTCGTGTTGAAGCATATCTGGGCATCGTTTATCGCAACGAGATATGAGTTTCTGTATCGGTCACCCAGCAAAAGACGGCTCTCTTCCTCGCTGATGTTGATTCTTACTTTCTCCAAAAGCGAAATCAATAATTCCGAAGTGGCTGCAGCAGCCTCAATGACTTCATAATTATTAGTTTCCGAGTAGATATCCCATAATATTTCATGTTTGGCATTGAGTTTTTCAAGGGATCCCCGGTCTGCCTTCATCGAAGCCAGATCGGGATTCTCGTAAATCTTGTCTGAAATCCCGGTACTGAGCTGCGGAAAAAGCAGTTCCTGGATTTTCTGGAGAGCCTTCTGCGGCTCCCCGCTCGCAGATAGAGTGAGGGCATATCCTATGGTGACAGGATCTCTCAGGATAACTTCATCATCATTGCCTTCCAGGAAACTCATGCACTTACTGTAAGCCTCCAGGGCGCGCTGATTATCATTAAGGTATAGCCGCAGGTACTCTGCATAGTTTTTAAGCACCTCAATATAGTTCCTTGACCCGGCTCCATAGTGGTTTTTTGCTTTTGCGAGCAAATCGACCAGAAGATTCTCACCCTTCCTCGTATTCCCGTCGTTTCCCAAAGTAACAGCATAAGTATTGACGAGATTATATGCCAGCGCTGAGTTGCTGCCTTCGGTCAGGGCAATTCCTTTTTCAAAGTAGTCGTTTTCCTTGTCAGCCAGCCCCAGAGTCCGGTAAGTAATAGCGAGATTGTTTAGAAGATTAATATAGTTTTCGCCGGAACCTTGTTGACTTTCACTAAGAACAGATTCAGCTTTCTCGTAATAAATCCTTGCTTTGGTATAATCGGATAACCTTGCATAACAGGTCCCTATTGCGATATATAAATTACTTAGCTCATCTTCCTTGAGGGCACCCTGGTTCGTGTTAATGATATCAAGCGCAGCAAATGCATATTCTATCGATTTTTCGTACTCCTGAAGCTCTATTGAGGCGCTGACAAGATATGTATATCCGGATGCAACCTCCGGACTATTATCCCCGTAAAGTGATTTGCTGATGCTGATATATTCCAGCATATAGCTGCCCATCATTGTGAAATCGCCAAGGTAATTATATGCCACACCTATATTATAAGCGCTTTTTGCCAGATAGTCATCAGTCTGGTTAAGCTTATGCTTGACATCAACAGATCTTTTTAACCATAAAAGGGCACGTTTGTATTCTCCTGTCAGCAAGTTGCATACACCCGTAAAATAATATAGTTCCCCCGATACTGAGAAATCAGGATCTTTTCTTTCAAGAGCTTCTTCGAGGCTGTCAGCCAGCAACCGTATGCCGGTAATATCGTTTCTAAGATTAAGCCTTTGTATCGATCGTGAGATTTTCTGAATTACAGGTGATTCAACCTTCTGCGCTTCCCGGGGTGATATTTCCAACCAGCCTGAAAAATTATAATTTGTATTTGAAGCAGTGCTTAATAACGAGAATAATATAAAACATGCTATGAGGATTGAATATTTATATTGCCTTACCATAAAAGTACAGAATCAGAATATCCAGTGCACCGGTGTATTTTCCCCAAAATACTGATATAAGGATTTATTTTACCAAAACTACTGCTTTTCTTTATGTTTTAAACCTATAAGTGGTTGATTTCCTGTGAATGTTTAAAAAATGTCAATATTTTTTCGTTTTTTTGTGTCACAAACCGTGGGGAACTGACATGTAGTATTGAAAACAATTAGAATTACCCTGAATTTCAATACTAAAAAATAAAATTATGAAAACCCTGAAGATTGAAAAGACAAAGAACATTTTTGTTGAGTTTGCCCTATCCTGTGAAGAAATGATAAAGGTTCGCGGCGGTGATGCAGGTGAAGGAATCGTCAAACCCCCGGTACCCCCTGTTAAGATATGATTTTTGTTGTCATTGCCTGGCTTGAGCAAAGCAGGTTAATGAGTTGATTTGAAGTGTGGCTTTGTTTCGCTGGTTTATAAATAACCAGGTACTGGAAGAACGAAAAGGAACCATTTAGTATGGTTTCGTATGGAAATAACAGGCTTGTACAAGGTATATAGAATTAATATATACTTGATATACAATGGATTGATGTATGTATTTTATTTGGAATATTGAATCTTATGAACCGGAACTAAATTTATTAATGTAATATAAAACATCATGAAAACAATCGACTTTTCATATTTCATCGAGCGGTATAACGCCGGAGAAATGAGTGAAACAGAAAAAGAATGGTTCGAGAAGGAACTCGAGGGCAATAGGAAGCTTCGCGATGAGGTTGAATTCAGGAAAAAGGCGGATCATGTCCTTAAAAACCATGACATAATTCAGTTGAGAAGCAAGCTTGCCGAGATCGAGAAGAAAAGAGCTGCTGAAGTACAGGGTAAAAACCATGGTAAGAACTTTAATATGAAGTATGCCGCGGTTATTGCCGGATTGCTCGCTCTGGGAAGCATTGCAATCTTTACCGGGAGGAACCTGCCGGATAACGAAATATTTGACAGGTATTACAAAACATATGAAGCTCCATCAAATGTAAGATCCGGACAGGTTGAGATTGATAAACAATATCAGGATGCAATGGATTATTATGTCGTTAAGGAATATAAGATTGCAGCAGAACTTTTCCTCAAAGTGCTTGAAAAAGCTCCGGAAGATATGAATGTCACATTATTGTACGGAATATCAAATTTTGAACAGAGAAATTACCCGGTAGCGAAGAAATCTTTCAGCAAGGTAATAGATAACAATAACAACCTTCAATTTGAAGATGCCCAGTGGCACCTTGCTTTCTGCTATATGAAGACCGGTGAGCAGGACAAGGCCATTGAGCTGTTTAATGAAATAAGAAAATCCAACAGCATTTACAAACAGGATGCAAAACAGATATTACGGAGAATGAGGTAGTTCTGAAAGGAAATGAATAATGTGGTTGATATAAAAAAGAGTGAAGGTGATAATTGTGTAGTTGCGAATTCACTGAATAACAGCATGATTAATTGTCTGACAATACTGACCGGGATGTCCCATGAGATGAGAACGCATATGAATGCTATCGTGGCGTTTTCATTTCTCATGAATAAGGACGGGTATAATAACGATGAAAGAGAGGAATTCAGCAACCAGATCCTGAGTGCATGTGAACAGCTCATAGGATTGTTTGATAATTTTCTTGATTCAGCAATAATCGATTCGGGCAATTCAAAAGCCGATGTGAAAGTACGTAAACTCAGTAATGTCCTTGACGACCTTCTTTCGGAATTCAGGGAAACAATGAAGAAGGACGGATACAAGGATCTTGTTCTTGTTGCAGAAAACAGTAATTCTGAGGCAGCCGAAGTTTTTATTGACTCAAACAGGGTTTTCAGGGTACTTCGCAACCTGTTTCAGAATGCACTGAAGAATACAAAATCAGGGTATATTAAGGTCGGCTATTATTTCAGGGATAATAAACTGACCTTCTATGTTCTTGACTCCGGCCAGGGTTATTTCAAATGCAAAGAATTTCTTCATACAGAGGATCTCAACGAATCGCTGAAAAAGTATAACGACACCAGTTCAGCGGTCAACCTTACCCTGGCCAAGAAGCTAGTTCAACTGCTGGGCGGAATAATTTGGATTGAATGCAACGGAATGACCGGTTCGGGAATTTATTTTTCGATTCCGGTTAAAATTGCAGGAAGCTCAGAAGTTTCATTTGATAAATATTCCAACACCACCATGATTGCTATCTGATAACAGATCAAATGTCAATGTCTGGATGCAATGTAGCATGAGATAAAATGGCCGTGTACCAATAGACGGCCATTTTTATTTTTTTATGCCTATTACCTTGGCTTCCGTTCTCCTGTTAAGTCTTCTCCCTTCTGCTGTCACATTGTTACCTATCGGCGACGTGTTGCCATATCCTTTATACTTCAGGCGGTCAGAAGCTATGCCTTTACTTATCAGAAAATTAACAACCGACAATGCACGTTTTTCCGACAATCCGAGGTTGTGCTGATCAGTGCCCGTTGCATCTGTATACCCACCAATTTCAACGATCAGATTCTTATTCTCCTTCAGCAGGTCGGCAAGGTTATTAAGTTCTGAAACCGATTCCTTCTTTAATTCCCAGGAATCAATTTCGTAGAAAACATTTGTAAGCGACATTTTTTCGCCGACTTTTGCAGGACTAAGATTGATCTTTTTTATAAACGGCTCCATCACCGTATGCTTTCCCTCAAACATGAAATTCTCTGAATAAAAAAGGTACCCCGGCCGTGATACATTCAGTCCATAATTGAATCCTGCAGGAAGACAAACAAGAAAGCTTCCGTCAGAATCGGTAGTATTTTTGACTGTAACCTTGTTAGTTGTGAGGTTAATTAATTCATAATCTGCAATAAGAAGCCTTCCTGTCTCCTTGTCGCTTACCTTACCTTTGAGATAGGCAACCGGGTCAGGCCGAATCGATTCGTGTAAGTTAAAATAAAAAATATCCTTTCCATTGGTGTTATCACGCAATGAAGAAAAATATGCTTTCTGACCTCCGGATTCTATAACAAGACCTACATCATCGGTATATGTGTTTATAGGATAACCAAGGTTTTGCGGATCAGTCCATGTACTGTCTTCATTCATCCTTGAGAGATAGATATCGAATCCCCCCATTCCGATCAAGCCGTCAGATGCAAAATAGAGCGATTTCCCGTCGAAGTGTATGAAGGGGGACATCTCTTCCCCTGATGTGTTAATAGTATTTCCGAGGTTCACCGGCTGAGACCAGGAACCTTTCTTTGTAATAGCTGAGTACCATATATCTTTTCCGCCGTTCCCTCCGGGTCTGTTGCTGGCAAAAAACAACATCGTTCCATCAGCATTCACCGACGGGGTAGATTCCCAGTATGTTGTATTAATTGGAGGTCCAAGGTTGACCGGAACTGACCATCGCCCATTGCTGAATGACGAAAAATAGAGATCGCAGCTGCCAATTCCTCCTGGTCGGTCGCATGAGGTGAAATACATGTACCTGCCATTGGATGAAAGAGTCTGAGCACCTTCATTTTCCTTTGTATTCAGCGGTTCCCCTGCATTGTTCGCCTTCTGCCATTCATTCCCCGAAAAGTTGCTGACAAAAAAATCTTCCTGTGTTTTGGTGTATGAACCGGTAAAATTATTCACATAAGCCTGGCGCGTGAACATAAAAGTCTGACCATCTGCCGTTATGGAAGGCCAGTACTCATCCTCTCTGGTGTTTATGGCACTGCCGATACTTACAGGATTGAAAGGAACAGGTTTTTTCATCGCTTCAATTGCAAATTCACAGTTCTTCCTGTTTTTCTGCGTGATAAGCCTGTTCTTTTCTGATATTTCACTCTGCATGCGGTATACATTATAAT
>JADDYF010000186.1 GCA_015712185.1 Bacteroidales bacterium | reverse complement strand
AGCTGATCAAGGATCTTAATCCGGTTGATACCTTTTTCGGCAGTAACAAATCCTCCGGGGATCAGTGCAAAATGCGCCGGATTACAGCAACCGCAAAAATTCTCAGGTTCGATCCCGGGCTCCCCGTAAAATCCGAGGATCGATCCATCAATATTTCTTTTTTCGATCCTTCTTTTACCAGTATTTGCTACATAAAGTATATTATCGTTGCCGAGATCAACATCAAAGAACAGGCTCGGTATGACGAAAGACTCTTCCGATTTTCCTATTATGTATTTCACAGCACCATTATTATCAAGGACGTAAACCGTTCTGTTTGCTGCATCGGCATAGGCCACATAATCTCTGTTTGCTGCTATTGAGGTAATGATGGCATTATCTTCAAACGGCCCCCATTCTTCTGTTTTCTCACCATTCTGATCCAGCACAAGAATGGTTCCCTGGATAGCAGCAAACACATTACTCCCCGACGCTGTGACCGCTGTTACAGGCATCTCGGCTTTAAGCTCCCATTTCAGTGCCAGATCCTTATCATAACATGCAATAAATGATTCTCCACCCAGCAATATATTTCCGTCATCTGAAACACCTACTGCGTTTAGCGGTCCCCTGCCAGGTTCAAATATTTTTGTGACAATCCATTCGTCAGCCGGCTCCGGTGCTTCAGAGGTCACTGCAGAAGTCGGCGTTACATCCTTCCTGAGAGCTACATCGAATATAATGTATCCGATAAAAGCCAGAAGAATAAGTATTATTGCTGCTGATGTCCACTTTTTACTCATGATCTACTCTTTTATTCCGATATCCAGACAAAGCATATTATGTGCATCCCTCATGATCAGGTATTTTCCGGCTAAAGCCATAGGGCTCCAGGCTTCTGTTGCATCGATCATCTTATGCTTTGAAACAAGCACAGCTGTTGTTTTTTCAATTCTGAAGAGGTACAGCGTACCCTCGTCATCAAGAAGATATAGCTTATTACCCGACAATATAAAGGGCCCCATACCTTTACCATATCTGTTCTCTTTCCCGCTAGACCAGACAGGAGTATTAAGGTTTGATTTATGATAACAGGCAAGCTGTCTTTTGAGGATCCCTGCATTATCCGGTAATACTGCCCACAGATGATCATCTTTCAGTATAGGAGTATGCTGTTCGCATGCAATTCCATCTGCCGGTTTATGGCGCTCGGTTACGACGGCTTTGAATCCCGAACCGTCATTGCTGATTTTTATCCTTGCAGCGCCTGCTCCGTAGCTGCCAAAAACAACAATCTCACCATTTCCGATGTAAACCGGAGAGGCAACAGTAATTGAAGGATTCCAGTCAGTGGTTTTCCATAATACCCTTCCGGTGTCCTCCCCTTCAGCGCTTACACCGCATACACCTCCCAGTGCAGCATATACATACATTCTCTTTCCAAATATCGTCATCGGGATTATCGATGTATGTGACATCCTTAATGAATCGGGATTTGGAGTTTTCCACAGGATTTCCCCTGTCGCACAGTCAACCGCAATCATAAGTGCTTTAGCCCCCGGGGCAATGATCGCCTTATCATTGTCAATCAACGGACACTGACCGCTGTACCACTCTGGTGTTATTTTACCTTTTGCAGTTCCGGGGATACCATATTCTTTCTCAAGGTCAATAGACCAGAGCAGATTGCCATCCAGCGGATCGACGCACATCACATGGGAGCGGGGTCCTATTGTAACCACATATTTATCGGTTACAGCGGGTATTGTTCGTGAATACCCGTGATTGCGTTTGAATTCCACATTATACCATCTTCTCCACAGTTCGGTACCCGATTTAAGCGAGAAGCATCTGAGCATATCAGCTTTTCTCCTTTCATTGTAATCGAGAACATATACACGACCGTTAAGGACTGCAGGCCCTGCATATCCTTCACCGAGAGTTGTCTGCCAGATAACAGGAGGCCCTGATGTATCCCAATCCTCTGCAAGAGGTGTAGGGTCCTTGCTGATATTGTCAAAATCCTTACCTCTGAATCGCGGCCAGCTTCCGGGGAGTATCTCATCAGCAATCCCGAGAGTATCCATAAATTCCCCGATAACCACTGAATCCGATATGGGTTTCTGCGGAGGTCTGTTATCCAGACCGGGAACACGTTCAACAACGTTATAAGAAGGTGTGGCAAAAATCCACCAGGAAAATGCTGCTGTAAAAACAACCGCAGCCAATACTGTTATAATAATGGTATTCCGGTTACCCGATGGCATAACGTTCTAAATAGCGGAGGAGCATAGGATACTCTCCGGTAGATTTATCTGGCTTTAATATTATATACTGCAAGGTAATTTCCATGCCTTAAAAACAGTCTTCCATTATTAATCACAGGATGAGCCCAGTACGGCCCTGTACCTTTTGAGGTAAGTTTGAATGTGCTGATAATATCGAGCTTTTCGCTGTTAGGTCTTACAAGAGCGACATTACCTGTCTTTTCTTCAAAGATATAAAGCAAACCTTCTGCTGCAATTACAGAACCTTTATTATACCATTCGGTAATCCACATGGTTTTTCCTGTTGTCCAGTCGACACAAATCCATCTTCCCATCTGGTTATTGTCATGGGTTGAACTATAGATATAATTACCAACCAGAACCATTCCACCAACATGAGGGTTTATTTCCGGATTCTTCCATACAAGTTCCGGATCTTTGCCATCGAAACTGATCTTTATCTTTGCAGCTGTCTGTCCATAGCCATTTGCCATAAATATATATCCATCGCGGTAAATTGGAGTATGTATAAAATTCGTACCCCGACCAGGATCTGCATTAAAGGTACGCATATTAAATTTCCAAAGCAATTTGCCGTTAGCTGCATTTACTCCAAAAATATATGTCGGGTTGAGAGTCACTATAACTTTCTGCCCCTTATCTTCCACGAGCAAAGGATTTACA
>JADDYF010000132.1 GCA_015712185.1 Bacteroidales bacterium | reverse complement strand
GCAACCTGCTAAAATAAGGCTGCAATTTTTTGATCTTACCGGAATTCTAAAAAAAGACATATTCGTTGTAAATACTCAAGAAATTGAGATTGATATATCTGAATTTTCAAACGGAATTTATCTATACAAGGCAAATATTGATGATATCTATGTAATTGGTAAGCTAACGAAAATTGATTAATGTGCGGAGCCTTTAGTTATGCTTTTTAATTCTTTAGAATTCCTGGTTTTCTTTCCTATCGTGGTGGCATTTTACTTCTTGCTGCCTGACCGGTTCAGGTGGATATTGCTGTTAATTGCCAGTTACTATTTTTACATGTGTTGGAATTATAAGTATGTTGTCCTCTTGCTTTTCACCACGATTGTTTGTTATGTTTGTGCCATATGGATTTATAAATCAAAAAATCGAAGTTTCCGAATCTTTTTGCTTGTTTTTACTTTATGCGTCTATTTAGGTACATTATTTTTCTTTAAGTATTTTAATTTTTTCGGAAACACATTAAATGTAATATTTCAAAGGTTTAATATTTTTTATAAAATACCTTCATATCAATATTTATTACCTGTTGGAATTTCATTTTACACTTTTCAAGCCCTGAGCTATACTATTGATGTGTATAGGGGTAACATTGACCCTGAATACCACCTTGGTAAATTTGCTCTATTCAAATCGTTTTTCCCCCAATTGGTTGCCGGACCCATCGAGCGTGCCGGGCATATGTTACCTCAATTCTCTAAAAAACACAAGTTTGATTATGCCAATATCCGTGATGGAGTTGCTTTGAGCCTATGGGGATTCTTTAAGAAAGTCGTAATAGCCGACAGGGTTTCTGAATATGTAAACATTGTTTACAATAACCCACATAGTTACGAAGGCTTGCATTTCCTGATCGCCACTTTGTTTTTCACCATTCAGATATATTGTGATTTTTCAGGTTATTCCGACATTGCGAGGGGAACTGCAAAAATTATGGGATACGATCTCATGATTAATTTCAGAATGCCCTATTTATCCAAATCCATCAGAGAGTTTTGGCAAAGATGGCATATATCCTTATCCACCTGGTTTAAGGACTACTTTTATATCTCACTGGGTGGTAACAGAGTTTCTAAATGGCGATACTATTTAAATCTCTTCTTGACATTTCTTATAAGTGGTTTGTGGCACGGAGCAAACTGGACGTTCATCATCTGGGGAGGTTTGCATGGCTTTTACAGTGTTTTTGCCATCTGGACCAAATCCATTCGTGAAAAGGTCAACAGGTTTATTGGCCTTTCAAAAGTTCCGGTCGTATATAATATAACACAAACTTTTATTACTTGCTCATTGGCCATATTTGCATGGATATTTTTCAGGGCAAAAAGCCTAAATGATGCTCTTTTTATAATTAAAGAAATTGGTCATATAGGGCCGGTTGAAAAAATAAATCTCTTTTATTTTCCGGCAGATTTTGTATTGAGTATTATATTAATCATTATACTTTTTATAGTAGACATCCTCGAAGATAAAATCTCGTTCTCAGAAACCATCATCAGACAGTCACCAGTATTCATAAAATGGTCACTTTTACTGGGATTTATACTTTCAATTATCATACTGGGGAAATGGGAAGAAATAGATTTTCTTTATTTTCAGTTTTAACTATTAGAAATGAAGGAGAAGATTTTAAAAATACTGATTTATACTTTTGGGGGAATTTGTCTGGTCACTTACATGGCAATCAGGTATCAGCCGCTGTTTAATTCTTTACTCCGTGAACCCATTGTGAATGGGTATTGGGATAAAACAAAATTTGGCGAATTATATTATTTCAACATGATATCACATTTCCGTGAATGGGATTTACCGCCAGCTCAGCCTAAATTTGAGTATTCATCCAGACAGGCCTCTGTTAACGATGCTGAAATTATTGCTTTCGGCGACAGCTACTTTGAGTTCTCGCGTCATAAGCAATTCGCTGAACGTATTGCAGACGATTTCAATATAAAGGTCCATACTGTGAATACCTATCGTCCATTAGAATATATTGAATCGAAAAACTATCACGATACACTTCCAAAACTCGTGATATTTGAGAGAGTGGAACGTGGTCTGCCGATAGATTTTGAAAAAAAACATGTTCTCCAGGTTAAAAAGGACATTTCAGTTTCAAAATCAGCAGCCATCATGAATAAAATGATCAATCTGGTCTTTTATTCGAAAAGTGAAGAACTTTACGACGCCATGCTTAAACGAAGCTATCTTACTACCTGGATGTATTCACAGATTGCCACTATAAAATTTGATTGGTTTGGCTTCATTTCTAAATTAACTCCCCTTTATAAAAAGGATGGTGATTACTCGTGGTTGTTTTATTATGATCAGGTAAATGAAAAGAAATCCAGTTTTTACTATTCGTTTACACAGGAACAAATTGATAGCATTTGTGATAATATGGCTGATCTAGCAACACAGCTCAAAAAGAAATATAATATGGATCTGGTTTATTTGCCTTTACCGGCTAAATATACACTGTATCACACTATTCTTAACCAGGATGCTTATAATAACTTCCTTCCCCTTTTATATAAAGGTCTGGACAAAAGAGGCGTAAAATATATACAAGTATATAATGATTTTATAAGTTGCCGTGATACAATTTATTATCGTACTGATGAACATTGGCGACAAGAAGGAATTGATATTGCATACAAGAAAACAATAGACTATATTAAAAGTGACGCGGATTTAAAAAATTATTTGAACAATAATCTTCATCTCGCAAATAAATAAATTGTTTAATATTACCTGCTCCTGGTAAAGGAATTCTAATTACTATATAATTGTACCTGTAATGACAGATAGTTCATCAGCTAAATTCAAACCATTGGTTACTATTGCAATACCAGTTTACAATGGTGGTCAATATTTCGACAAGTGTCTTGAAAGTGTTTTAAACCAGACTTATCAGAATTGGGAATGCATTATCAATAATAATTGCAGCGAGGATGATACACTCAACATAGCCAAAAAATATGCCGAGAAAGATTTAAGGTTCAGAGTATATTCCAATGAGAAGTTTCTCCGTATGACTCCCAACTGGAATATGGCATGCAGCAGAATGAGCCCTTCAACCATATATTTAAAGGTTCTTGGAGCAGACGATTGGCTTTTCCCGGAGAGCATTGAGAAAATGGTTGAGATTTTTGAGAAATATCCAACTGTAGGCATATGTTCATCATACAGGTTGAATGATAAGGATGTTGATATGGATGGTTTGGATAT
>JADDYF010000131.1 GCA_015712185.1 Bacteroidales bacterium | reverse complement strand
AAGCGGATGGAGGATTCGAACCATTTGAAGTGCCTGTTTTTGAGAAGGACATTAACTCCGAGGATGTGGATGCAGCTATTTTTGATGCAGATGGTGACGGTTATAATGATCTCTATATAGTCAGAGGAGGAAATGATGTATCAGCCGGAAATCCATTGCTGGAAGACAGGCTGCTCATAAATGACGGAAAAGGAATGCTCAGAGAGTGTGAAGAAGGATCATTACCATCTACTTCAAATAATGGATCGTGCGTCCGGCCATGCGATTTCGACGGTGATGGTGATATGGATTTGTTTGTTGGAACAAGGTCGGTACCTGGTGCATATGGATTGTCGCCCAATCAGTTGCTCCTTGAGAACAATGGGCATGGCCATTTTAAGGATGCAACAGATTATAGAATGAAACGACTCAAAAAGATTGGAATGGTGACTGATGCATGCTGGATGGATTATGACCAGGATGGGGATTATGATATGATCCTTACCGGTGAATGGATGAAGGTTTATATTTTCAGGAATGACAAAGGATTTTTTTCTGACGCAACCCGTCGTACTGGCATGGATAAAACATCAGGATGGTGGAATAGTGTAAGTGCTGCTGACATTGACGGGGATGGTGATCCGGATTTAATTGGTGGTAATCTGGGACTGAATTCCATGCTTAAGGCATCAATAAAAGAACCCGTTGAAATGTACATCAATGATTTTGATAACAATGGAATACTTGATCATATAATATGTTCGTATCGCGAAGGTAAAAGTTATCCGGTAGCCTCCCTTGATGAAATGACCTCACAGATGCCTTATTTAGAAAAAAAATACACCAAATATTCTGATTTTGCAGGCAAGACAGCAAAGGAGATCTTTGGCAGGAAAATATTGAACAGGTCCATCTTTAAAAGTGCAGTTCTGTTTGAAAGTTGCATTTTCCTGAATAATGGAAATGGGACTTTCAAAATTATTAAACTTCCGGTAGCAGCTCAGTTCTCGCCAGTTCGCGATATCCTGGTTCATGATTTTAACAAAGATGGGAAAATGGACCTCATCCTTGTTGGAAATGATTACTCAGTAAGACCTTCTATGGGTCGGTATGACGCCAGTTATGGCTGGTGTCTGTTGGGTGATACAAGTCGCGGATACATACCACTGATGCCTGTGCAAAGTGGTTTAAAGGTAGACGGTGATGCCAGAAGGATACTCCCGATCAATATCACGGGGAAATTCTATCTGGTAGCCGCTATAAATGATGATAATCTCCAAATATTCGAATTATTAAGACAAAAATAAGTTGATTCATATTTAGAACAGAAATACCGACCTCTGCATAACCCGACATGGACTCATTCACAGATAAATTATTGGTTTAACGGCATAATCTCCCGAAATTGTCATTTATCAAGAAAAACCACTAACTGACAAAAACGATCAGAAATGCAGAAGAATTATTTTTCACTGGAAACGGTAGAAAATTCCAGACTTACAAGGATCTTCCAGGTAATACTCGGAATAGCCTGTACAGGAATATCGGTTTTCTGGATGTTCTTTAATATTGAACCTGAAAAAGAGAACGGTACCTCATGGATAACAATAATTTTCCTTGCAGGATTCGGCATCTATATGATTTATGCAGGACTGGGAAAGAGTGTGAAATTCATTGAAACGGGTCCTGATAAAATACGTTTTAAGAAGAATTCATTATTACCTGTTACTGAAGTAAATCCTGCCGATATTCAAAGAATAGAGTCGTTTCCTCTCAATGTAGTCTTTTTTACAAAAACCGGCAGGAAGATTATATTCCGCATGGGTATGACCTATCCTGAATTTGTTGAAACTGTAAAAAATGAAATAGCTGAATTTGCCGCTGTCAACAAAATTCCTCTGGAAGTGATGAAGGAAGAGATTTAGGCTCAGGGCCTGGGGCTTGGAAAATTGGGCAAATGGCTGAGGCCAGAACACAGAGAGAACATTGCATGGTTAGAATGTTGAAATTGTTGAAAGGTTGAAAGGTTGAAGACTTCATGATTGCACGATCATATAAAGGTGCAACGGTTCAATGGAACCTCGTGTGGGCTATAATGCGGTTATTTTGTTCCATACTCCAATATTCACAGGAATGCCGTTTCTCTCGTTCTCCGACCTGATTTTCAGTATATTTTCGCCGGGATAGCGTATCCGGGCCTTCCCGTCTGCAGATTCAGATTTACTGTAGTCGGTAATAATCCTGCTGATCGTTTCTTCAATTCCGGGATAATTTCTTAATGATTTCAGTATTATAGCAATAAAGATCTGAGACAAACCATATTCTGCTTTTCTCCGGGTTATTTCGTGGGTTGATAAACCTCCTGTCAGTATTGCAGCAAGAACGTCCAGAACAAGTGACAGCCCGGCACCTTTCCAGTAGCCGATCGGCAGGGTTCTTCGTGTCTCCAGTATCACGCCCGGATCTGTCGTCAGCTCACCTTTTATGTTATAACCTCCGGGAAAAGGAAGCTTCTTCATCCCGAGCTTATATGCTTCCATCCTGCCATAAGAGTATAGTGACATCGCAAAATCGAGTACAATGGCTTTATCGCCATAAGGAATTGCAAACACCAGCGGATTATTTCCCAGCCGGGCATCTTTTGCTCCCCATGCCGGCATATTTGCCTCGGTATTTGTCCATCCGATAAACACGAATCCTTTGTCGGCTGCATGCCATCCATAGGTACCCCCACGCATCCAGTGGTTGGTGTCAGCCAGAGCGACAAGTCCTATGCCGTATTCATGCCCCAGTTCCATTGCTCTGTCTGTCGCGAACAGAGCATTCAGCGGACCCGGTCCGAGGTTACCGTTCCATTGTTCCAATGCTCCGGAACTGTTTATTAGCGTTGGTTCAGCTGCAGGTTTTATAAGTCCGTCAATGATGTTGCTGACAAACCTGTGAAACCTGTTCACACCATGGGAATAAACACCTTCAAGGCTGTTTGTCATGAATATCCCTGCACATTTCTCTGCTTTATTATCTGTTAAACCATGTTTTCTCAGTATTCTGAAAAACTCTGATTTCATCTGATTTGCAGATATTCTGATAAT
Source organism: Bacteroidales bacterium (assembly GCA_015712185.1). Classification (GTDB taxonomy): domain Bacteria; phylum Bacteroidota; class Bacteroidia; order Bacteroidales; family VadinHA17; genus LD21. Next base: position 3,891 of record JADDYF010000131.1, on the reverse strand, counting down.
ATTTGCCGGATCTGTCATTTGTTCTCAAAATTAAGACAAAATCGGTATCCGTTCAATGTGGAGATGAAAATCTGACAAAAACGTATTATTTTTACAATACACGATCAGAGCGGTATGCCGGATTTATGCAGAAAGACCGATAGTAAGCTTGAATGCCTTCTGTGTCCTCACTTCTGTAAGCTCACAGAAGGCAGGACGGGTATTTGCGGTGCCAGGAAGAATACCGGGGAGACGATTGAATTGCTGACATACGGTGTTATCTCAGGACTAGCACTCGATCCGATCGAAAAGAAACCTTTATACCATTTCTACCCGGGTACGAACATACTCTCCATCGGATCGTACGGATGCAATATGCGGTGCGATTTCTGCCAGAATTATAATATCTCACAACGTACATTGTCGGGTTTTACAACCAGAACTGAATCCGATAAAATCATAAAGGATGCCCAGTCAGCTCTTCATAATATCGGAATTGCCTTTACATATAATGAACCGGTCATCTGGTTCGAGTTCATACGCGATGTTGCAGTCAAGGCAAAAAAGAAAGGTCTCCGGACAGTCATGGTCAGCAACGGATATGTTAACAAAGAACCTCTCGACGAAATTATTTCCTTTACCGATGCTTTTAATATCGATCTGAAAGCGTTCAACAGCGAGTTTTACCGTAAGCTGACAGGCGCCGATCTCGAGCCGGTGAAAAACTCACTCAAGCAGATTGCCAAATCGGGAAAGCATCTGGAAATTACAACCCTCATAATACCGGGACAAAATGATGATGAAAAAGAGATGACTTTGCAGACTGAATGGATTGCCGGTGAGCTTGGGAAGGACACTCCTTTCCACCTGAGCAGGTATTTCCCGATGTTCAGAAGAGAGGATCCGGCAACCCCGCATGAGATCCTTGAAAAACTATATACTGTCGCGTCGCGGAACCTCACTTATGTTTATGTCGGAAATATGATATCAGGTACCGGACAAAACACGGCATGTCCGAATTGCGGCAAGATTGTCACAAAAAGATCGGGCTATAACATCCGGCTTTTAAACCTTGACAAAAAAGGAAGATGCGCAGGCTGCGGGACGTCTGTCTATAAGCACTTCACTTCTTTTTCTTCTTCGATACAGAACTGAGGCGTTCAAATAACTTATCCACACCCGAATCAAGGTCCTTATTTACCTGCTGATAATGTGCTTTGATACCTCCGGGATCATGTTCACGGCTTGGATTATTGACCCTGTGAAAAAGGTCATTCCTGAAATTGACAGCATCAGAAATAATACCGGTCACTTCATCGGGATTATTATCGGGATGAAGTTCAGAATATGTAAAACAATCTGATATAACCTCGTATACCCGTGAATCAATTGCTTTCTTAAGTCTTCTTATGTTTGCCATAACCAGAAATTTGAACTTGCCAAAGATAATGAAATCTACCCCTGTTCTGTCCTGAATCTTATAATGCTCTCATCAGCTTTAACCATATACAGCCGCCGCAGCTTCTCAATGAGAGGGAGCCGTACCTGGAATTTCTTATCATCGATGCAGCAGAAGGGAAGCACCATAGGCGATGTGCCGGTCATGAAAACAGCGTCGTAATTAGTGATCCTGTCTGCCTTTATACATGTAAATTTCACCTCGATACCATTTTCCCTGCATATATCGAGTATGTATTTGCGGGTGATACCATTAAGGATCATATTATCAGGAGCGGTCACCAGGGTATTGTCTTTAAGGAAAAATATATTCGACCGGCTGCCTTCTGTGATATATCCGCCTTCGTTAACCAGCAGCGCTTCGTAACCGCCGTCAAGTATAAGCTTATAGTATATCGACGACCGCAGCTTGTGATTTATCACCTTGGATCCGGGATCCTTCCTTTCAGCATAAAACAGTATCCCTTTAACTCCTTTCCTGTACTGATCCTCAGAGGGATAGATCGGTTCGATAAAATATACCAGATAATTCCGGGCGTCTTTATTATAATTAAAGACGATCTTAAGATTGACCTCCTTTTTCCTGTTTGATTTGGCCAGGGTGATAATGTCCTTCTTAAGTGTGAGTGCATCTGCGAGCATTTGCTTTCGCTGGATTTTCACGCTTGAGGCAAGACGTTCCATGTGATCAAAGAAAAAGACCGGACTCCCCTTTGCCATCCTTATGACCTCATAAATGGAATCCCCCTCATACACCAGCGTATTATCAAAAAGATCTTCTGTTTGCAGTTCCCCGTTATGTATAAATTTTGATCCGTAACACTCATTCATGATCTTCAGATTATATAACAAAAATACAAACATTTGATCATGTGGCAGGCAATTCTGAGTATATTAGCAGACACATGTTCACCCGAGGTCCTGAGGGATGTATGCAATAATCGACATTGAGACCACAGGAGGCAGCGCAAGGATTGAAAAAATAACCGAAATAGCTGTTTATCTTCACGACGGGGAAAAGATCACCGGCGAATTTGTATCACTTGTCAATCCCGAAAGGAGTATCCCGTACTTCATTACAAACCTGACAGGGATAACAAATGAGATGGTCGAAAATGCTCCCCGTTTCTATGAAATAGCAAAAACCATTGTTGAACTGACAGAAGGCAGGACATTCGTCGCTCACAATGCAAGGTTCGATTATTCATTTATAAGGCAGGAGTTTAAATCGCTCGGATTCAATTTCAGGAGAAATATTCTTGATACGATTACACTCAGCAGAAAGCTCTTCCCCGGTTACCGGTCATACAGTCTCGGCAATATCTGCAGGGAAATGAAGATCAATATCAGCGACCGGCACAGGGCATCGGGCGACGCACTTGCCACTGTCAGGCTTTTTGAGATGCTTCTGGCAAGAGACAGGGATATAAACGGCACTAAATCGGATCTGATCAGGAATACAAGAATATCAAAGCTGAATCCGAAGCTTGAAATCTCCAAAATAGATTCAATTCCCGGAGAACCCGGATTGTACTATTTCTATGACGAGGACGGCAATCTGATATATATTGGTAAAAGCCGGAACCTGCAGCAGCGGATCAGCACCCACCTGTCAAACAATGCGACAAACCGTGCAATGGAGATGCGTGATCTGATTGCAGATATCGACTGGGAGATAACCGGCAGCGAGCTGATAGCTCTGCTGAGAGAGTCATTCGAAATAAAAGACAACAAACCTTACTTTAACCGGGCACAGCGGAGATCGGGGTTTCAGTGGGGAATTTTCTCATTTACAGATAATGCCGGCTTTATCAATTTCAGGTTTGCACCGACAGATTCCGGCGACATCCCGCTGTCAGTCTTCACATCGCGAGTAAGGGCAAAATCAAAGCTTGAAACGCTTGTCGATAACTATGAACTTTGCCAGAAACTGTCAGGGCTTTATGATACACCGGGCGCCTGTTTCCAATACCAGGTCGGTATATGCCGGGGGGCATGCTGCGGCAAAGAGTCTCCGGAATCCTATAACGAACGTGCTAATAAGGCTTCAGAGGAATTTGTATTTACCAGGCGTAACTTTTTCATTATCGATAAAGGAAGGGATTATGAAGAGCGAAGCGCTGTAAAAGTTGTGAACGGAAAATATGCAGGCTATGGATATTTCAATATTAACGAAATGGGATTCGGACTTTCAGCCGTTCACGACTGTATAAACCCGTCACCCGATAACCACGATATACAGGTCATACTTAAGCAGTATCTCAGGCGCAACAGGGTGGAAAAAATAATTGAATTTTAACATTTAAATTATACTTTTAAAATTTAACCACGGCGTACACGGATTAACACGGATCAATAACGGAATCTAAACTAAGTGTGCACCATCATTTTTCGCCTTTAAATTCTAAAAATCATTCCGATATTAATTACAAGGATGTTCATATTTACTTAAAA
>JADDYF010000122.1 GCA_015712185.1 Bacteroidales bacterium | reverse complement strand
CCTTGTTTGTGACATATGTGGATACGTTACCGACAGGATTCAGCAGCGACTCATCAAACCTGCCGCCTGCCGATTTGACGAGCATGGCCGATTCAATGGGTGAAGGTAATGCCTGAAATATCTTTTCTGCCTGTTTTATGTCCTGTAATATCTCAGCATTGTCCTCCGTTCTTACCGGTATTTCTTCCTGAGGTGCTTTCTTCCCCCCCCTGCATCCGGCAACAAAAAATAAAACCAGTATTAATACGGTTACAATGCCCGAACTGATCCTGAAAGTTTTATTCATAATATAAGTATTTAGTTATCAAACGAAATTCCTGACCAAATTAGTATATTATTTTTTATTTTTCAAATAGGCTTCAAGTAATTGGCACTATTTCTAACTTTGTCCAAAATACAGATCAGATGATAAAATCTGAGAAAAAATTAAAGGAATTATCGGCAATTCTTGATAAAAGAAATCAGGCAAATATATCACATGCCATTACTGCATTAAGGGATGAGGAACCATATGAGGGTGCCATCGGATTACTTATAGCCTTTTACAACTCGACCGACAACGCTTCCATCCGCAAAACGATTGAAAAGTTCATGAATGACCTCAAGGATCAGTCTGTCAGACCTGAGGTAATAGCAGAAATAAAGAAACCCTGGAAGGCAAGTACCCGTTGTATGATCATCTCGTCGTGCTGGCAATCAGGTATGGATTATTCAGACTATCTCAACGACCTGGCTATGATTTTTCTTGAAGGCGATTACCCGACTGCACTTGAATGTCTGACGGTTATCGAAGAGTCGGCTCACAACAGCCGTAGAAGCAAGAAGGAAGAAATAATCAGGATCATCGAGAGCAATCCCCTTGATTCATCTGATGCAAAGGCAGCTTTAGCCCTGGAGTTAATTTCAATTCTGGAAAAATGACCGGTTCCGGACTACAATATGTATGCAACGGTGGTTAATCGATCGCAGAGAAGTATTTCATGAACTGTGTCCTTTCAAAAACCACAGGTTTTTTATAATTATGCCAGTTCAGCCTGCCCCTGAAATCATTTATCGAACCGAATTTATTCTTATCCATCCACTCTGCGAGCTGTCTGTTCATTTCTTTAAGGTACGGTATCCCCTTTTCATATAAGACTGAACAAACCTGTACCGAATTTGCACCGGCCAGAATATATCTTATCGCATCAGTTCCGCTATGGACGCCGGTGGAGGCCGAAATATCTATTTTAAGATCCTGCGCACTGGCGATTGCAATCCACCTGAGTACATATCTCCTTTCATTATCGCTGCTGAACACTGCTGCCGGCACAATATCGATCTTATTAATATCAATATCGGGTTCGTAATACCTGTTAAACATAACTACGCCCTCAACCCTTCTCAGATAGAACTGATTGATCATATGAAGGATATTAGAAAACCTGAATCCTATCTTGATGGCTATTGGTATCTTAACTGTCTTCCTCAGCTTTTCGATAAGGTCAAAATATATCTTTTCTGCGTCAGCGGAAGTCTTCTTCCTGTCGAGCGGCATAAAGAAGACATTTATTTCGAGTGCATCGGCTCCCGCATCCTGAATGTTCTTTGCAAAACCGGTCCATCCTTCCGATGAAAAACAGTTTATACTTGGTATCACGGGTATTGTCAGAATAGCTTTTGCTTTTTTTATCAGATTGAGATATTCATCAACAGAATGTGACTTTATATAATAAGATATATAATCGTCGGCTTCAGGGTATCCCTGCACAGTAGGCAATGCACTGATATGGTGATTGATCTGTTCTTCAAACAGCGATTTGAGAACAACGGCGCCTGCACCGCAGTCTTCCGCTTCTTTCAGATATCCGAGCGTTGAGGTCAGACCACAGCTGCTGACGATCAGCGGGCTTCTCAGGGACAATCCGAGGTATTTTACAGCTAGTTTTTCCATTTACCGGTCAGATAATTCATTTTCGTTCTCCAAATATAATACTTCCGATCCTTACAATTGTGCTGCCTTCCGCTATTGCGATTTTATAATCGCCCGACATACCCATCGATATTTCCCTGAATGATTCGGCATTATTGAGATATCTGGTCTTCAATGTATTATAACATTGATATAAATATCTGAACTCGCTGCGGATCTGTTCATTATCGCTTGTAAAAGTCGCCATTCCCATAATACCGCATATCCTTACCGCTTTTAATTGTCTGAATTCAGAAGACTCAGCCATTCCGGTTACTTCATCCATGCTGAATCCATACTTCGTCTCTTCTTTTGCAATATGGAACTGCAAAAGGCATGCTATTGTCCTTCCGATCTTTGATGCTTCAGCGTTAATTATTTTCAGCAGTTTAAAAGTATCGACCGACTCGATCATGCTGATAAAAGGAACAATATATCTGACCTTGTTGGTCTGAAGATGGCCTACCAGATGCCATTCAATGTCGTCAGGCAGATGGTTTTTCTTTGAAAGCAATTCCTGCACCCTGTTCTCTCCGAAGATCTTATGGCCTGTATTGTATGCTTTCAGGATTTCGTCCACGCTTCTGGTCTTAGAAACTGCCACTAGTTTTACGGTGGAGGGGATCTCCTTTTTAAGCGAAATGATATTTGAGGCTATATCAGGCATAGTTCAGGTTCTTTCATCCACTTCCCATCCATCCGCAGGAGAAGGAGTCCTAATCTGAATAACATATATTCCTGCAGGCTGGTACTACTCCAGAAGGTGAATTACAAGTCCGCTGCGGAGCTTTGGTTCAAACCATGTGGATTTTGGAGGCATTATGTTCCCGGTGTCGGCAATTGTAATAAGCTGTTTCATCGATACCGGATAAAGTGCGAATGCAACCTTCATTTCACCGCTGTCGACTCTCTTTCTGAGTTCCTCCAGCCCGCGTATTCCCCCAACAAAATCAATACGTTTCGATCTTCTCAGATCCTGAATATCAAGAACAGGATTTAATATCTGGCTGGTAAGGATTGTAACATCAAGTACACCAATCGGATCGTTATCGTCATAGGTCTCCTTTCGTGCAGTCAGGCTGTACCATTTCCCGGCAAGGTACATCGAGAAGTTATGCAGCTTATTGGG
>JADDYF010000120.1 GCA_015712185.1 Bacteroidales bacterium | reverse complement strand
AGGCCTGTCTTTGTCAGTCTGGCCATAAGAATGGAGCGACAGTAATGCCGCCAGAACAGAGATTATATACCGGAATTTTAATCTCATTGTCAGCCTGCGGTTATCTCATGCAGTTCGTCGGTATTATAATACGTTGCTGCCAGTGCAGTTATTTCGTCAGGATCTATTGTTTTTACCTTTTTTACGAACCTGTAATAGTATGAATTATCGAGTCCAAACTCCCACACAGACCTGAAACTTTCAGCTATGGCAAATGGCCCGTCGAACATCCTTACCATTTCGCCCAGGATATAGTTTCTGACAATCCGAAGCTCATCCCTGCCAACTGGTTTCTTCTGGAGCAGTCTTATCTCCTTATATATTTCATCAATGGTTTTCCGGGTATGCTTTTTACTCACTTCCGTGGATATCACTTTAAAACCAGAAAGATCAAGCGATGAAACAGAGGAACTTATGCCATATGTATAGCCTTTATCTTCCCTGATATTTTTCATCAGACGTGAGCTGAAATACCCTCCAAGGATCGTATTCAGGATCTTTAATCCCGGATAATCAGGGTGTCTTTTATTAATTGTCGGGGAACCGATCCTTATGGCAGTCTGCAATGCTCCGGATTTATTTTTGTGGACCTTTTTTCTGGCCAGGCTTTTCATCCTGTAAACAGTATCTTCAGAACACACTGCTCCCGGATGCATTTCACCAAAGTAATTGTTCAGCAAAGAAGCTGTTCCTTTCCGGATTTTACCTGAAACAATCACAGCCATATCTGAAGGAGAGTAATACTTTTTATGAAAATCAGACAGAAGGGATGGATTCATATTGTTGAAATCTTCCGGAACAAGTTTCCTTCCATATGGATGGCGCTTTCCGAAAATTGATTCAAACAACTGGTCTGATGCTATATTATGCACTTTATCACAGTTGACGAGGTACCAGCTGAGTCTTTTTTTCATAAGTGCATTGAGCTCTTTCTCAGGAAACCGAGGTAGGAATAAGATCTCCCTGATCAGTTCAAGGATTTTCTCAAGATACCTGTTGATGAGAACAACTGATATTCCAGCCTTATCCCTCTCTGCTGAAAGCTTGTAAAATGCACCGTAATAGTCCATCAGGCTGTTGAGCCTTGCTGACGAATACTTTTTTGAGCCTTCTGAAAGCATCATATTCGTTGTCGATGCAAGAAGCGGACGATCCTCCTTGATCTTCCCTGCACTGAAGATGAATTCCATGCGTACCAGGTCTTCAGTGCCGGAATTAATGAGGTATACAGGGACTCCGTTTTTCAGTGTAAAAAGCCTCGCTTCCGGTATCTTCCCCAGATCGACAGGACGGATTGCAGGCTGGATTCTTTTACTCCTGGTCATTTTTAGTCTTTCCTTGTTGATTTATAATATAGAGTACTGCAATTTTCTTCATTTAGATATTTTGCCGAAACTTCAGCGACCATTCTCTTGTTTGTCTTTCTGAATTCGTAAATCTCGTTGTTAATCAGGTCGGTATTTCCGAGAAGTTCAAAATAAGAGAGGCTCATTGCCTTATTGAGGATATTTGAGTTGGATACTATTACTGAGGACTCAAATTTGTTCTTTACTTTTTCCATTTCATTATCTGACGGATATCTTTTTTTGAGATCCCTGATCACCTGGTTTATGGATTCTTCAGCAAGGTGAATATCAACACCTTTCATTAATCTGCCATGAAGTATCATCATTCCGGGATCAATGTCTGATGTAATATATGCATTGATTTCGCTGAACAGTTTCTTCTCTCTCACAAGCTTTGTGTAGAGTCTTCCGGATTCTCCTCCGGCAAGGAGATCTGTAATTAGGTCCAGAACATAAAAATCTTTGCTTCTCCTGGGGCCTGTATGCCATGCCTTATAAATTGCTGATGCAGGTACATCCCGCTCTGCATCCATTCTCCGTTCTTCTTTCTGAACCGGTTCCTTTGGCAGCTTTCTTTGCTTCACATTCCTTTTTCCGATTGGCCCGAACCATTTGTTTGTCAGAATGAAAGCACGATCGGGAGTAATATTTCCGGTTAATGTCAGAATAGCATTGTTCGGTGCGTAATGAGAGAAAAAGAATTCTTTTATTTCATTAAGATTTACATTTGAGATGTGCGATACTTCACGTCCGATTGTAGGCCATCTGTACGGGTGAACCTTATAAGCCAGGGACCTCAGTAAAAGCAGTGCATCACCATAAGGCTGGTTCAGATAACGCTGATAATATTCTTCTGTTACAACACTCTTCTGGATTTCGAGGTTTTTCTGTGAAAAATCGAGATCCGACATCCTGTCTGATTCAAGCCAGAATCCCGTTTCGATGTTTGTCTCCGGTACTGTAATATAATAGTCAGTTATATCCTCGGTTGTAAATGCGTTGTTTTCTCCGCCGGCAAGCTGCAGAGGCTTGTCAAAATCAGGAATACGGGAGGTACCTCCAAACATCAGATGTTCAAAAAGGTGAGCCAATCCTGTCAGTTCAGGATCTTCATCCCGCGATCCTACATCATAAAGAATATTCATGGCAATAAGAGGAGATGATTTATCCTCGTGGACTAGAACCCTCAGGCCGTTTTCGAGACAGAATCTGTAGTATTTTATCATTTATTAAAGAGATATTTATCTTCAGGATTGGCTGCTGAATAGTCCGGAATTATGTTTGGACAAACTTAAATAAAAAAACAGTGAAGCTCTGGTAATGTTTTTATATTTGCATAATTATGTTCAAAAAAAGCTTTTTCAAAAAAAATCCATATACGGTTTGAAGAAATAGATCAGGTAAGGCTTGTTTGCCGGGTAATCGCGAGCTGCTTATGCAGTTTTCAGAAGTATAGGGTTGAAAATAAATCATTTACGCATGAAGAAGGATACTATTGTTTTTGAAATTATTGAAAAAGAACGTCAGCGTCAGTTGAACGGAATCGAGCTGATAGCTTCTGAAAATTTTGTAAGTCCTCAGGTGCTTGAAGCGATGGGATCGGTTATGACCAACAAATATGCCGAGGGATATCCCGGCAACCGGTATTATGGCGGTTGTGAATTTGTCGATCAGACTGAACAGATTGCCATTGACCGGCTTAAACAGCTTTTTGATGCAGAATATGCCAATGTACAACCTCATTCGGGCGCCCAGGCGAACATGGCGGTTTTTATGACCGTTCTGAAACCCGGAGATACATTCATGGGGCTGAACCTGGCTCATGGAGGACACCTGTCGCACGGATCACCGGTCAATTCTTCAGGGATATTATATAAGCCTGTCGCCTACGGTGTGAAGGAGGAGACCGGGATGGTCGATTATGATATGATGGAGGAGATAGCTCTGAAGGAAAAACCTAAACTCATAATTGGCGGAGCATCAGCATATTCACGCGAATGGGATTATGAAAGAATGAGAAAGATTGCTGACGCAATTGGTGCAATGCTGATGGTTGATATGGCTCATCCGGCCGGGCTGATTGCAACAGGGCTGCTTATAAACCCGCTTAAATATGCACACATTGTAACATCCACTACCCATAAAACACTCAGAGGACCGCGGGGAGGTATAATCCTGATGGGAAAGGACTTTGTCAATCCCTGGGGCATCACAACCCCGAAAGGAGAAGTGAGGATGATGTCATCTCTGCTGAACTCATCGGTATTTCCGGGTGTCCAGGGAGGCCCCCTCGAGCATGTCATCGCGTCAAAGGCAGTCTCATTCGGAGAAGCGCTGGAACCTGAGTTTAAGGTCTATCAGGAGAGAGTACAGAAGAATGCAGCAGTAATGGCAAAAGCATTTATTGAGAAAGGATATAAGGTGATCTCCGATGGCACAGACAACCATCTGATGCTGATTGACCTCAGAACAAAATTCCCGGAGATATCCGGCAAAAAAGTTGAGAATACCCTTGTCAGGGCACATATTACTGTGAATAAGAATATGGTGCCATTCGATTCCCGGTCACCATTCCTGACTTCAGGACTCAGGGTTGGCACACCGGCTGTTACTACAAGAGGCCTGGAAGAGGAACACATGGGGGTAATAGTGGATTTCATAGATGAAGTTATTTCCGGCATCGAAGATGAAACAGTAATATCACGAGTGGGCGAAAAGGTCATCAGTATGATGAAACCTTTTCCTCTCTTCTCAATGTAACCTTCAAAAAAATGAGCAGGCCGCACTGAATAAAACTTAAGATTTATTTATCTACCTTTACTCCAGGGGGATATTAACATAATTTTCAAATGGCAGGTCAGAAACTGATTTATATTGTTGATGATGATCCGTTTATTAATATGCTTATAGTCAAGAGATTCACTTCTGGAGATTATACACTTGAAGCGTTTAAATCAGGAGAGGATTGCCTGAAAGCAATAAATAATAACCCCGATCTGATTATCCTCGATTATCTGTTCCCGGAAGAGGATCCGAAGTATATGGACGGGATGGAGGTTTTCAACAGGATTAAGGAGCTCAGACCCGGACTGCCCGTCATCATATTGTCAGCACAGGAGAAAGGAGAAGTGGTCCTCGACCTGGCACGAAAAGGTATTAAAGACTATGTAATCAAGGATAGCAATCTTATTAAAAACCTTGATGAGGCAATTAGGGATGTTTTTAGCAGAAAATCCTGACCTCTATTTCAGAACGAAATTATATGTTATAGTGCCCTTTTGTATTACAGGGGCATTGGGATTAGAATCGAATTGAGCTTCCAGGGCAGCTTCCTTGGCCACCTTCAGCAGATATTCATTGAGCGTATTGGATCCTTTAACGCCGGGAACAGCCTGTATTACTTTACCCGATCTGTCCACACTGACTTCGACTACAACCCTGCCTTCATCCTGGTAATCATATTTTGGTAATGGTAGTTTCTGAAATCCCCGGCCGGCAAGATCATATGAGATTCCCTTATCGCCCAGACCGCTGCCTTCTCCCCGGTTCTTCGAATCGACTGATCCTGAAGGTACACCCTGATTTCCCTGACCACCTGCAACACCTTCGGAGGTCGACTTCGTACCGGCATTTTTGGATGCAGTCAGTGCATCCCTGGTCTTGTTCATAATATCAGTCTGTCTTTGCTGTTCAGCTGCAATTCTCTTTCTTTCTGCTTCCTCCAGTTCTCTTTTAATCCTTTCAGCTTCAAGCTGTTCCTTCAGCTTCCTGTCAGCTTCAATCTTCTCAAGCCTTTTCTTTTCGGCTTCCGGATCAACCTTCTTTACTTCCGGGGCTTCCTCGGTGTTCTGTGTCAGAAGCGGTTCCTCTTTTATTTTAACAGCTGCATCGGGTGGGTCAGGAGGGGTGGTTTCTTCCTGTACGGCCGGTGGTGATGGTTCTATAAGACCCAGTCCTGTTTCGTCAGTTCCGAAATTGACAATTATACCTTCTTCAGTTTCAGGAGGAGGAGGAACTGAAAATCCCACAATAATGAGCAGAATAAGTACTATAAGGTGAATCAAAACCGTACCTATGACGCCTTTCCTTCTTTCGGAAGGAAATTTATGGAGATCGTTATCTGGGAGTGGTCGCAATTATTAATTTATAGTTGTTTTTCTGTGCAATGTTCAATACTTCAACAACGCTTTCAAACGGAACGGTTTTGTCAGCATGAAGAGAGATATATGTATCAGGCGAACTGCCCAGTTTCTGCTTCAGAATTCCTTCGAGTTCTTCCATCGAATTAACAGGCTGCTGCTCAACATAATACTTCTGATCTCGCGTTATTGAGACTGTTGTCTGTGGTTTTGCAGATGTCTGTGTGCTGCCTTTCGGAAGAAGCAGCTTGAGTGCAGTGGGATGAACCAGTGTTGATGTTAACATAAAGAAAATAAGAAGATTGAATACCACATCAGTCATCCCGACTGAGCTGAAGCTGACACTGATTTTATTTCTCTGTGTGATTGCCATCTTAATGTTCTTTTTTTACCGGTTCATTCAAAATATCCATAAATTCAGTAAGCGTAGCTTCAAGATTAAAAACAACTTTTTCAACCTTGACTACAAGATTATTATATGCAAAATATCCGAGAATACCTACAATGAGCCCGGCAACGGTCGTGATCAGGGCAGTATAGATCCCGTCGGAGAGAAGGGATACTTCTATGTTGTTCCCGGCTTGTGACATAGCGTAGAATGACTGTACCATTCCAATTACTGTACCAAGGAAACCGAGCATTGGTTCTGCACCTGTAATTGTAGCAAGTGTAGGGAAGCTCTTCTCCAGCTTTGATATTTCAAGCTTCCCGACATTCTCAATTGCTGTGCTGATGTCCTGCAAGGGCCTTCCTAACCTGCTGATGCCCTTCTCTATCATCCTGGCTGAAGGACTGTTGGCAGATCTGCATAATGCCAGGGCTGCTTCCAGCTTTCCGTCATGTATGTAATCCTTTATCCTGTTCATAAAATTCTGATCTTCCTTCGCTGCCTTCCTTATTACATAATATCTTTCAATGTAAATATATGCACCGATAAATGACAGGAGAATTATCGGAATCATTACCCATCCTCCCTTGATTGCCAGATCGAGAAGTGTTAATTCCATTTGTCCTGTTGTGCCGGCAGGTGTCGTGCCCTGTAACATTATGAACTCTAGAAATGCCATGTTTAGCTCGGTTAATTATATCAATATAACATCCTTATAATCCTTTGATGATCAAAGATGCGAATTTATTAGAAAACGGTCTTATAGCATGTTCTATTATATAGTATTAATAACAATACAAAACATTTTATCAACTGATGATTTTTAATTAAAAGGCTGAATTACAGAGTAACTAATTTTCGGATACTTCAGGACTATCCTCTTTCTTCATTTCAGATTTCTCCTTTTTCCTGAACAGATCAGAAAACCTGTCAAAATCCTGCTTAAATAAGAAGCCGAATCCCTGGGTATAAGATCCTTTTATCGCACCTCCGGAATACAGATTATTAAACCTGTTGAATACTTTAAACCTTATCTTCTCTGTAATTCTATATTCAATATCCACGTCAGGAATCTCGTATTTTTGTGGATTTTCTTTGACCTGATTCCCGACATCGAAATTACCGTTTATAGTCACTCTGTCGTTAAGCACCTGCGTTGAAAGCGCTACCTGAACTTCCTGTAAGTTAGGATTCTCCGGACTGCCATAGCGGTACACAAAACCAACATCAAAATCCTTGCTGATCTGCGATAACCAGTTGCTGAGCTGATTTGAAAGCATCTCGGTTGTTGTGGCGGTCGGGGATGTTCTGATAGTATTTATCTTGTTCTCATACGAGTCCGAATAAAAGCTGTTCATTACCAGAAGGTAAAGGAACTGTCGGCTCAGTTCCTCCTGAGTAGTGATTTTGCTCTTAAGGAATGATCTGGTCTGTTCATCAGCCTGAGGTAAATCAATATTTAATCCCACAACAGGGCTGAAAAGCTTGCCTGACAGATTTAGCTGGCAATCGACCTGAATTCTTTCATCTCCAAGCTCAGAAAATATTTCAGAGAGTGAGGTTCTCAGCTTATAGATGGCCCTCATATCAATCTCAGCATTATCCACATCTCCGTCGAAAGTTATTTTTCCCCCGCTTTCCACGGTAAAGTGCTTGTTGAATATATTACCAAGGGTGAATAGGTAATCACCATCTTCAATATTATAATCACCCGAGATCCAAATATTGCCTTTCGGATCAAGATGTATATTCAGATTCCCTGATCCGTGGCTTTTTATGACGTCGCCGATCTTTGAATCGAAGATCAGCTGAAGCTCGGCATCCGGAGTCACCTCAAGGTCAACGGTGATATCGAGCCCCATTGCGGTTACGGGAGCCGGCGTTTTTTTAACAGCTCTCTCCTTTTGAATTGAAATTGAATCGGGATCGATAAATGTTATATAGGAATAATCCGAAACTGTTTCAGTGTAAGTAAGCGGCATAAAGAATTTTGTGTTCCTGCCTGTTCTTGCAGAGATATCGAACGACATAAGGTCAGGTGTGCTTTTGATTGTTGCCACTCCTGTTGCAAAAGCAGTTCCGTAAAACATTTCGTTGTCTTTCGGTTTTGTGTTGAGCACCATGCATTCGTTAGCGCTGATCATCAGATTGACATTGAAATCGTTGAAATGAGTGTGATACACCGATCCGTTAAGATTTGCGGTATTACCTCTTTCATCATAGAACCTGATGTTTCTGAATCTGATTTCGTTTTTATCGAACCTGATCGAGTCGTTCATCCGGTACCTGGTCTGGAGATAATCGATCTTCAGTGAAGCATTTTCAGCCATCAGGGATCCCTTCAGCACAAGGTTTTTCAATTCTCCGGTCAGTGATACTCTACCGCTTGCCATACCGGTTATGCCTGATGCAAAGCTGCTGAGTAATGGATTTAAAGCCAGAATAGGCAGCTTTTCTGCACCGGCAACGAGATTCATTCTTTTTGATGCAGGATCATACGAACCTGTTATATCAATCATCTTCTTGCCTTCCAGGCTGTTCCGTGCATTGATCTCTGCAACTTTTTTCACATTGTCCCATGTCGATGTGACAGATAAGCTCCCGAGGTTGCTTCCAAGTATGGAAAAATCATCAATCATAAGATCGGTTTCGACAAGAGGATTCCTGTAATAATCCGTAAGGATCAGCCTGCCATCAAGAACACCTTTAAGTTCAAGAGAGATCATTTCCGGATTGCTGTTCCTGGTGATCAGGTAATTAACTGGTGAAATATCAATTCCTTTAAATTCAAGATGAAGTGTATCTGAAGGATTTTCTGATACACTGCCATCAACAAGATAGAACCTGTCATTGCTGCTCAGGTAGAACCTGTCGATCTTAATGGAATTCGTGTCAAGCAGAATTGATGAATTGTTTATTTTCCAGAGATTGTTACCGCTGTACAGGCTCGTTGAGTCAATGCTGACCATCAGCACCGGCTGCCATTTTCCGCTGGTATCGGGAAGAAATGCACCTCTTGCTGTAAAATTACCGCGGTTCGGAATTTTTTCCCTGTTATCCCAGTTCATCCTGAAGATGAAGCTATCAGGTATGGTATTGACAGCGATTGAGAAATTCTTAAGTTCCGACTGCCCCAGAAGGTTAAATGAGGAGCTTTTAAGGTCGAACTTTAACTCTGGCAGCAGTATCCGGGCATCAATATTCAGATCCTTCAGAATATTAGCGCCGAAATTCACTGATCCGGCATTCCCGGTTACACTTATCAGGCTATCGGCAATTACAGTGCCACGAATTGTACTTTTGTCTGCAACCAGCAGACGGGTCTGAAAGAAATTATTGATCCTGTCAGTGTTCTTGAATGTGATGTTGAATGTGAAATTATTCTTATCGGGCAGTATCAGCTCAGTTGGTACCCTGAACCTCGAAGGCATAAGATTCGAGAGGGTAACCTTTATCATAGTATTCAGTTGTGCGAAGTTATACCTGCCCCTGAGCTCAGCATCGACGAAATCGGTGCGGAGACTTATTGCCGGCAGATTGTTCTCATTGAAAGTCCTTAATGATATATCATAGAGTTCGAGAATATTTCCCTGTCTTCTGTAGCTGGAGTTAAGTATCTTGATCTCACCGTCAATATTATCTATATTATTGCCTTTGAAATTCGCTGTCATCAACATTGAAAGCGACGCAGTGCTGTCGGCCCTGTCAAGATTGAGCTTGTGGAGATCAGCTTCGGCCAGGTTCATTGTAAAATCAAATTCCGGCATTTCCCGGCTGAAGTTAAGCATCCCGAGCAGCTCAAGCTTTATGTTGTCATCAGTCATTTCTATACTGCCATCCCAGGTATCTTCGTTGAAGAGACCGCTCAGCTCAATATTCCGGTATTTATAATTATTGAATTCTATACTGTCAATTTTCCCTGTCAGATTACCCGAGAAATTCTTAAGTGCATAAGAGTACCCGTCAATATCTGAGGTCATGCTGATGTTTCCGAATAGCTCGGGGCGCTCCGTTACTGAACCGAGGTCAATGCTGCTGCCTTTCAGCATCCCCTTTAATTTAAATCGGTTCGTACCCTCTGGCCTGAGTGAGAGATCAGTGCTTAAGGTTCCGATCTCTGTCCTTATCTCGCCATATGTCACAAAATCAGTTGTAAATCCTGTAAAGCTGCCGTCAAATGATACAGTACCCAGTTTATGGAATATCCCGGGTATCTTAAAATCACTTCCGGCGGTGAACCTTAATCTTTCCAGATCATCTGAATTGGTTATGAGATCGTTAACGCCTATATACATAAATGTGTTCCCTATCTCCGGCAGACCTGAAAAATCAAAATCACAATCGATATATGTGCTTTCCCTGTATGATAGCTCAATATTCCTGCCCCTGAGCTCAGATATTGTTCCTGAAGTTTTTCCTGACAGCCATACAAACTCGTTCATACCTTTCAGGGGAAATATGAAATATTGAAGGTCTGTGCTGCCTATCAGCGATCTGTTGAGCAGTAAGTCTAGTTTAACCTGTTCCGTAAAATCCTTATATAATGCAAATGAATCAGCTATAAGTCCCAGATGCGGTATGTTCAGGATGCTGGTATCACAGAGAAGAGAGGATGAATTGAACACAATATCACCATTTGCGATTGTTACATCACTGTTCATCTTTTTCAGGTTAAATCCGGTGGATTCCCTGAAGCCCAGGTTGTACACGCTGAATGAGATGGAGTCTCCGAAAATTCTGAAATCTTCTACTATTCCGTTTATACTGTAAAGATGCAGGTTATTGAAATCAATGGGGGTCCTGGTCTCTTTGCTGCCTCTGTTTATCAGTGCAAATCTTGCATTGCTCAGGTCTATCTGGTTTATTGAGAATGCGGTCTGTGCTGTTTTTGCTGTATCCCTGGGTTTCCTGATCAGATCGAGATACCAGTTAAGATTCAGGATACCGGAAGTATCTGTAATCAGTGCAAAATATGGTTTTACAGCTACCACTTTTCCCAGCGCGATCCGGCTTTCGTTAAGGTTTATCCTTCTGATTCCTGCTGTCAGCGACTGGCAATGGATGAGTGTGTCGCTATTCCTGTCCTTTATGAGTATATCATTCATATTCAGTTTATTGGGGAAGCTGAATTTTACCTTGCCAACTGATATGACTGATTGAAATTCCTGTGAAAAATGACCTGTTATTCTTTTAACAATATAAGTCTGCACCTGGGGGATGCTTATGACAATGGCGAAGACAGTCGGTAATGTAATCACAATACCGGTTAAAATGATTAAGTATTTCAGCGATCGTTTAATACTTCTGATCATATACTCACTACCCGGATAGGCCTAAATCCTGAAATGCAAAGATAGCAAAAACCCGGCCAAAACAGTAAATAGCCGATCAGGTCATGTTTATACCAGATACCTCATAGAGGTTTTAGTATTGTAACCGAATGCGCTGGCTAAATTGAATTTCTCGCAAAAGATTAAGAATTATTGTTTCATCTTCTCAGCATAGATGGCATCTACAAGGCCATCCTGCTTCGCATCACCGGCCAGTTGCCAGAACATTATTCCTCCCATCCCTTTATCTTTGGCATATCTTGCTTTAAGCCTTATAGATACGGTATCCTCGTATGATATAAAAATGCTGTCGGCAGCATTATACAGGTAAGGAGCCTTTGCTATTGTATCCCAGTAACGTACAAATCCGTTTTTATCTTCCAGACTGTCGCGTATATTAAAATAACGGGTTGGCTTTGGCCATGCTCCATTGTTTAACTGGTACAATCCGTTATTCACTGATGGAACACCTTTCCAGGCTCTGCCATAAAAAGCTCCACCGATTACCAGCTGGGAAATACTTATGCCCCTTTCAGTCAGAAAGCAGATTATCTTCTCTGCAGAAGCAGGCCCCAGGGTATCACCTTCCTCCTGCATTTTCAGATCTGCCGGCGTTCCAGCAATATCCTGCTTCTTTACCCATCCAAGGTTTGTATGATGCGCTGTATATGAAGATCCGCCGGTTACATTGTCGTACGTCATTATATTCATAAATGTGACACAATTCATTACCTTATCCATCTCAATATGATTAAAAAATTCCTCCCATCCGGCTGCTGCAAAGGTAAGGACCTGGTCTTTGCTGATCTTATCCAGCCCCTGCCTTAATTCGCACATAAGCCTGGTAAAATTTTCCCTGTCTTCCGGGATAAATGGATTGCCTATACCGCGCATACCGGGATATTCCCAGTCAATATCCAGTCCGTCGAGCTTATACTTTTTAATGAAACGCACGACACTTTTAACAAATTTTTCCCTGTTCTCTGCACTCTTTGCCATTTCCGAGAATCCTCCCGATCCGCTCCAGCCGCCGCATGCTATCATCACCTTCAGGTGCGGGTGTTCTTTCTTTTGTTTTGCCAGCATCTTAAGTTTTATACCTGAGGAATCATTCCGGAATTTCATCTCGTTGTCAATCACCTCGGTGAAAGAGTAAATAATATGGGTCAGCTTCCCCAGAGGCAGTATTTCAGGATTGAAATTTCCCCGCGGAGGCATATAATAAGCCATAACATTTATCCCCTCCTCACCGGATGAGCTGTATTGCGTTTTGCAGGAGTATGAAATCGAGATAATCAATATCAGAACAGAGATCTTGTACTTTTTCATAGAATTCAAATTTTAAGATGATTTGTATTTAATCGGGATTTAGATTCTTTATCATGAATATCTATCTGAATTACAGGTCGGCGGGATAAAAAAGAATTATTTAAAGTCGACATAGTACCAGAATGTGTTCCTTAATTCTTTATTGATACCCTGACCTTCCGGTGATTGAATTCTGCCTGAGGATTTTCCGGCGGATCTATACCTTAAGAAACGCTCTTCAGCTTCGCTGCTTATTTTAAATCCATTCAGGTCAGGCAGGAATCCGGTTTTCTCATTATATAATAATGCTGCCTCCTCAAGATGTCCCGGAATCTTTGTATAACCTTTTGCTTTTAATTCTGTCATTTCATTTACAATCCCTTCAACGTTCTTTTCGAGCATTAAACAAGCCATTTTATATTCATAAGCTTTTTTATTGCCGGGATTGGCCTCCATAAGGAGATCGACATTATTTTCGGGATTTCTGATCCGTACAATGAAATCACCCTCCGGCTGTAGTTTTATTTTTTCCCCTAATTCGGGATCGGATCTGATCAGTTCCGGATTCAGGATCATTCCTTCATATTGTTTTGCCAGACTTCTGTAATGGAGTGTCCTCTTTAAAACCATAATATATTTCGCGGCTATCTTATAGTGGCCGTTGATCAGGTTGGTTTTAATGAGTAATTTAATATTTTCCGGACGATATCCTTCCGTTACCATTGATTCGAATGCCCAGCGATGCGCTTCATTGATAAGGCCTATACAATAATAAAAGTAAACACCTCTGAATAACCTGCTGATGCTGATTTGCGAACTCCATGGAATCATAACAGACTGGATCCCATAATTCTGAGGGCTGAAAAACATCCGGTCACATAACTGATTTTTTTCGGCAAGTGCTGTATTATAATAGTATTGAGCAACAAGATTATTCATCTGAAGTGCTTCTTGCTGTTTAATGACTCCGTTCCAGTCACGGGCAAAGAACATCTTTTCAAGCTTGAACAGGTCCGCTGTTTCAATGTTGTATATTTTTGATAACAGGAAAATTGTAACCAAAAAAGTAATAAGAACAGAATATCTTGAAACATTCCTGCTAAAAGCTGCATTTATTCGTACCAGGCTTATGAGCTTCACCAGTGCCGGATAAAAAATAAAAAACAGGAACAACAACAATAAGATAACAGGGTGAATAAAATAATCTTTCGAAGGAAGGGGATAATAAAATATCTCAGACCATGGCTGCAGAAAAATGAACTCCTTGAATATCAGAATTGTGAGACCTGCAATTATAAGCAGATAAATAGTCTGTACCACCTTCTTCATGATAATACCAAACACTGTGAACATACCCAGGTAAATCAATGCATAAGCACCGGTCAGATAAAAAAACAGAGGGTAAAAGAACAGTGCTGAATAACGGGATATCTTATTGTTAGTGGAAACACTGAATAAAAAATACAGACCTGTTAACAGGAATCCCAGGGTATTGTGTATCAGATAAATAAAATTTGCCTGCATAAGTAATAATACACAGGATGCCAGTGCGGCGAATAATAACAAAAATTGTTTGCCGGCCGTAAGTTTTTTATTTATCCTGAAGAAAGTAATTGCGATCAGGGTAATTATTACAGAGAGCAGGAGAGAACCATAAAGCTTACTGAAAAATCCCTGCGTGAGGAAATTACCGGTATATTCCAGCAATCCGCCTGGTTTTGCTGCAAATTGCTGAAGATATTCACATGAATAAACAAATAGTGACTGGTTTTCCTGGTAAAAGAAGATATAGCTGCCAAACAGATAAAAATAGAGGCAGGTCAGAATAAAAACTGCAACAAATATCAGGAATAGATCATATTCCCGGACATTTATTTTTTCCAGTATTTCAGACTGGCGCTCCTGCTGATTATTTTTTCCGGGGACTTTCTCCATTGCAATCTGTATGCTAGGTTGACCGTCAGATATTTTCTTTACTGTTTTGCACCCGCCCATCCGGCTTTTTCAGCTTCCTTTCCGGCGGCACGTTCAAAATCACGCGGCCCTGTCCGGATCCTGCCGGTAACGAACTCGGGTTTGTTAAATGTTTTTACCGTTCTTTCGTATAGTGCAGGATCTTTCTGTGGCAAAACAAATGGCTTTCCGACATCATCAGCTGAACCAAAGTATGCAAAATAAGGCCTCGCAGTCAGTCCGTCGTCTCTTTTACTGCTGAAAACAAGCCATCTGCCATTCGACGACCAGCCATGATAGCTTTCAGTCTCACTGCTGTTTAAACTCATGCGTTCGGCGGTGCCGGTTGATATGTTTAGGAGATGGAGGTCGGCTTCTTTATGCCATATCGAAAAATTACCGTTATTATGAAGAGTAAAAACCAGGTAATTGCCATCGGGTGAAATTCTTGGAAACGAAACGCTTTTGTTAATTGATTCTGCATCGAAGACAACCTCCGCAATACCAAATATGTGAGTAGCCTGATCAAATGCTTTTCTTACAAGGTTATACTTTATTTCTCTGAAGTCTGAAGTGTCTCCGGTCTGCCTGGCCCGGCAGTAATAGAGGTATCCGCCATCAGGTGACCATTCAGGAAATGTTTCCATATACTTTATTGAATCATTCTCCCCGACAGCCGACATTTCGTTCTTTTCAAGATCGTAGATGACCAGCGATGAAGCAAGATCGGTCACTTCAATATTATATTCCCTGGAAGCATGAAAACTCTGGACAATGCTGTTTGAAGAAAAGGTTACAAGCCTTCCATTCGGATGCCATGCAGGATATACAGCTCCATACTGCATCTCTGGAGTTTTCAGATCCCTTCTGACAACTTTGGTGCCATCTGTGAAATAGGTACCACCGGCTGATCCCCTCACATGTAAAAGAAATTTATCAGGCTTATTCAGATGGAACGTATGGCAATTGATACAGCTGGTTTTAAGCAAATGGTTTTCAGCAACAGATCTTTCCCTGAAGCTTTCCGTGCTCCTCTGGATGATCTTAATCTGAAAATAAGCCTCGTACCCGGGATAAAGCAATCTGTAACATAACCAGGGATCGATCGGATCATTTACTACAGAAAGAGTTACAGGATTGTATTTTGTCCTGACTCCTTCCTTGTCTTCTGATTCAATATCAAAGGAGATATTTTTTACGTCATTACCCGACAACAGTTTTTTCCACGATTTTTCGCGGAAACGGATTATCCCGTCCTGAGATTTCAGGGAGACTTCAAAACCATTTGCGGATGAAGCCGTCACCCTGAACGACTTTCCGTTCTCTCTGATCATGAAATTTAAAGGAGCGATATTTTCAGGAATCGTCACACCTGAATAATCCGGGTAAATGTCCGGTTCACGGCCGACGTTAATTACGGTTTCTTTGTCCGTTCCGCAACCGGTTGTCAGAATCAGCTGAAGCATTAAAACCGGTATTACCGGAAATGCGATCTTTCTCATAATAAACTTCTCCCTGATCCTTTTGATAAGAAAGGTATACCGGGTAAAAATATGAATTAATTTTCAATGGAGTTCATGAATGCAACCTGTTACCAATGCAAAAAAAAAAGAGGACATGGTAGATGCCCTCTTTTAACACAATATTATCAGGTTAGTCTTTCCGGATTATCATTCCGGACCTCCGTCCCACCATACTTTCCCGATCAGCCTGTCAGGTTGTGTAGCTCCCGTAGCATAGTTGGGATTACCTGTAGCTTCATAAGCGGGAATAGTAAGCTTGGTCGGAATCTGACCATTTGTGGCATTCCCCGGATAATTGGTAGGAACCAGGATTGGAAATCCTGTTCTTCGGTAGTCTGACCATGCATCCCACCAGTTCATCCATTTACATAGCCACATCTGCTCACCGATCATCTCTAGGGCAGGTTTTGTCACTCCATAAGGATAAGTAGCAAGGTACGTGTTCACCTGTGCATCAGTAACCACGAATGTGGGATCATATATGGTATACATCTGCATAGCCAGCTTAACACCATTATTATAATGCTGCTGGGCCGTTCCTGAAATCCCTGTACCAATACCTCTTACAAGAGCTTCTGCCAGCAGAAATTCGGATTCTGCAGCGTTCATGATCTGGTAGGGCTCGTCATCCTGCATCATCTTTGGATTAACAGCTGAAAAATGTTCGCGGGGAACCGTTGGTCCACCCATCAGCGAATTGAGCATTGCCCCATCAAGTCCGTTTGGCAAGCCACGCTGGTTGAGGGGATTTGTTTCAATTAGGATTACCTCGTTGGCAGTCCACTGTATTATTCCTGCTGTGAAGATCATAAGCCTCGGGTCATCGTCAGCTGTTGACAATTTATTAGGTCCCATGAGTTTATCAACCAGGGTTTTGCTGAGGAATGAGCTTTCCCACTGACCTCCGTCACCCGGATAGAATCCGCGTGAGATGCCATTCTGGTTTGTCCATTCGCTCGGACCGAGTGCCATTGTAGCAATTACATTGTCGGCATTGCTGCTCATCACACCTCCCGCAACAGCTTTTGTAACATAGGTGGCGGCCATTGTTGCATCGACATTTGAAACCCTCATGGCTAACCTGAGCATCAGTGAGTATCCGAATTTCTTCCACTTGGCAATGTCGCCTTTGAAGTAATAGTCCGCTGCGGCAAATCCTTCATCAAGGTTAGAAGTACTCAGACCGGCGCAAGCTTCATCAAGCTCTTTCAGCAGATCAGTATAGATTGCCTGCTGCTTGTCATACACCGGCTGGAATATCCCTTCAATACCCTTGTTGGCTTCAAAATATGGAATACTGCCATACCAGTCGGTAAGACGGTGGAAACAGAGAACCCTCAATATTCTGGCGGCATGGCGTGTATTGATTTTACGTCCTTCTGACCAGCCGCCCGGACCGGTCTGCTTGATTATCTCAGCTGTTATCCTTCCATCACCTGCGAACATATGGTCCCAGGGAGCATTTGACGGCTCAACATCGTTCTCAAGATACTTGTCACCGACAGATATGGTACCTGTACTCGTGCTGGCAAGCTGCTGAATGGCATGTGCGCACATTCCGATATTTGTTCTCCAGTCGGTGTACCTGTCATCACGCTGTCCGTTATTCGAAATACTGAGTTCAGCGGCGGTAAGAAAGTAGTTTACATCAATTTCATTTACCGCATTTGGGTTGATGTTCATCTCGTGCAGGGCATCTGTATCACATCCTGCTGCAAATATTACTACCAGCAGTGCACTTCCTAAAAGTTTATATAAAGATTTCATTTTTCTTAGTTTTAAAAGGTTAGAAAGTTGCTCTAAGATTGAACCCAAAGGTGCGCGTTGTAGGCATACCAAAGTAGTCAAGACCCTGTGCGGAACTATCTGTGTAACCGTATTCCGGATCCACGTTGTCGATATTCTTGTAGAGTATGGCAAGATTCCTTCCGACAAATGATACGGCAAGGTTAGTGATCGGTGTTTTGCTGAGGATCTTGGGAGGCAGGCTGTATTCAATCGAGATCTGCCTCAGCTTGATAAATGAAGCATCGTATACGAAATTCTCCTGGGCACGTTCCCCGAGATTGCTCCAGTAACGTCGTGTTTCATCCTGGTTAAGAGTCTTTGTGAATGGTTCGTAGATAGGCTTCCCGTCGGTAGTTGTACCTGTCTGGGTAACTCCCGTAACGGTCATGCCGCCTTCACGATTAGCAAGTGTTTGTTTGTGCAATCCCCACTGGGTTAAGCGTACATTCGTTCCCGAATAGATATCACCTCCGAATTTGAAGTCAAGAAGTGCGTCGAGGCGAATACGGTTCCAGCTTAATGAGTTATTCAAACCGCCTGTCAAATCGGCAACACCATTTCCAAGGATCTCATAGACATCTGATCTGACAGGTGAACCATTGGATTCATATACTTTATTCCCCTGATCATCCGTCTTCTGTACATACCCTGTTATCATACCGAACGGATATCCGACTATGTGCTTTATATATACAGTTCTTGTACGTGGTTCCTCTACGTTCAGTTCAGTCACTCCTTCGCTGAGGGCTATTACCTTATTTTTATTCTTGGCAAGGTTCAGCGAAACATTCCATGTAACTGCTCCCTGAACAGGGGTTGCGTTGATCAAAAGTTCAATACCCTTGTTTGACAGCTCACCGATATTGACCGAAGTCGTCAGGAAGCCTGAAGACCTGGATATTGAGGCTGAAAGTATATCATCAGTAGTCTTCTGATCATAATAAGTGAATTCAAGTCCTAACCTTCCTTTGAAGAAATTAAGGTCAGTTCCGAATTCAATTTCTGTTGATAAAGCCGGAGAAAGATTCGGATTCGGAATATTATCACCGCCGGAGAATCCAGCCATTGCCAGACCAAGGTGAGATACACCTGTAAGACCGTAAGTAATTCTTGATGAATAAGAGCCTACATTGGCTGTTGCCACCTGTCCCCAGGCAGCTCTTATCTTACCGTAGGTCAGCCATACAGGCAGGTTCTGGAAAGCATCTGTGAATATAAAGCTTCCACCAAGTGAGGGGTAGAGCTTGCTGTTATTTTCCGGGTTCAGAACTGAGAACCAGTCGTTCCTTGCTGTTGCAGTTATGAACAAATAATCGTTATAGCTGAACTCGGCTGAACCAAATAAGGAATTAATCCCCGATTTGTTGTAGCTATATCCGAAATTCCGGGTTACAGCATTATTTACAGATGTAAAGAAAGGAACATTGAAACTAGTGCCGTTCGCATTAACAGCTTCTGAGTCCCTTATCATTTTGTTACCACCCACAAATGCATTTACCCCGAAATTTCCAAATTCTTTATTTCCTCCAACCATCCACTCCTCGTTTATCTCCCTTACGAAGTTTGTTGTCTCATTCTTGGAGCCTCCCCTCAGGTATCCTGTACCCTGCGGAACGAGGAAATTATTATTCCTTGTATACCAGTCCATGCCTATCTGCCCCTGGACCCACAGCCAGTCAAAGATATTGTATCTCAGACTTCCGGAAGTAATAAAGCGGTCCCTGATATTTTCGTTCTTAAACTGGTAAGCAACCCACCACGGATTCTGAAGCCAGTTGTTATTGGCCTGCTGATACTCTTCACCCACTCCCTTAAGGTCAGGTGTTGTAACTCCAGGTGCTACTGCTCCTATCTTATTAGGATCGCCCTTTAAATTATTAATATCAACGGTATTGGCAAGACCCCAAATTGCCTGCGGAATATTTGCAGGACTATCAGCCACATACTGCCTGTTATTCATTTTCTCATTTGAGTACATGACTTTGGCATTGAAAGTAAGCTTTTCGCCAAACCTGCCGTTTGTAGAGAGTGAGAGGTTTCTTCTTTTGAATGTCTCGTTGGGAATTATGGCTTTATTGTCCAGATCGGAGAATGAGAACCGGTAAGTCTGTCTGTCGCTTCCTCCTGAAAGTGAAAGGTTGTTAGTCCATGAGTGCCCGGTCAGGTAAAAGTCCCAGGAGTTCCCGACATAAGAATATGGTCTCGAGACTCCATCGAACTGGATAACTGAAGTTCCGTCCAGTTTTGGACCCCACATTGAGCCGGCACCCCAGCCATAAGCCTGGTCTTTGGTAAGAGCCTTCGAATAAATCAGCGGTGAATTTGGATCGTTCGGATCCGAATTAGCCATTCCGCCCGGCCCATAAACAGTCTGCAGGTCTGAAAGATTGATAACGTTTTCGAAGACATAGTTGGAAGTGAATTCAATGCCGATCCCTTTGCGTGCCTGGCCTCGTTTGGTTACAATGTTTATAACACCATAACCTCCTCTGGAACCATAAAGTGCTGCTGCTGCAGCTCCTTTCAACACCGTAATAGACTCAATGTCATCGGGATTCAGACTTGACATGCCGTCACCCTGGTCGACACCACCCCATACTCCGGCACGGCCGAACTGGGAGTTATCCATCGGGATACCGTCTACAACATATAGAGGCTGGTTGCTTCCCCCAAGGGATTTGTTGCCCCTGATGATAACACGCGATGATCCTGCAGGACCTGTGCTGGGATTTGTTACGTTAACACCTGCAACGCGTCCCTGGATAGATGAACCAAGGTTGATTTCACGGGCCTGAGTCAGGTTGCTTCCATCAACTTTGGCCACAGTGGACTGTAGCGCTTTTGTACTCCTGGTAATACCAAGAGCAGTTACAACAACTTCACCGAGTTGTGTAACATCTTCAGATAATGTTACGTTAATTGCCGTCTGATTGCCTACAGTAATTTCCTGCGGAACATAACCGATAAAGGAGAAGACAAGCACGGAAGTGCTTCCAGCCTGAATGCTGTACCTCCCCTGATTGTCAGTTAGAGTCCCTGTCGTGGTATTCTTAACCAGAATACTCACACCGGCGAGTGCTTGACCGTCAGCATCTGTGACGGTACCGGATATTGTCCGTACCTGTGCCATCATTGCAGTGGTGCATAACAGCATCAGGAACAGAAGTAATACCCGCTTTAGAAACTGGTACATTTTTTTTCTGATCATAGATTTGGTTTTTTAGGTATCAGAAAAGCAGACTTTCCTGATTCCATTGTGTATGTCAAATTTAGAATATTTATTTGAAATACCTAATTTAGTCAGAGATAAATTTAAGCTAAAGACGCAGAAGGTTTTAAACTATTTAGTAACAATGCCCTGATGCGATTTTTTTGTATAGCCTAAACAATCTATTCCACGACAATCTCGTCGATGTGCATCCTTGCAGGCTGACCGGCTCCCGGATGATCTTCAGGTGTGTTACCTATTGTATGTGCCACGACTTTCACAAACCTGGCGTCAACAGGTTCAAAGTCGACAATAAAGTCTCGCTGGAACGAATCGTACTGGTTGATAGGTAACGTATTAATTACTGTTCCGACATTTTCGAATTCCTTGCCATCAGTTGAGATAAAAAATTCAACTTTTTCAGGAACAATGCTGAGCCACGCGGCAAGCTGGTAGAATGCACATTCGATGTGCTGAATTTTTTGCACATCTCCCAGGTCGATAATGGCGTAGAGGTTGCTGCCCTGGAAATCGAGCCAGTTGTATTCAGGATCGTGACTGCCGCGGATGCCATCTGTAAGCATGCCTCGTTCCTCCTTGCGTATTCTTGAGGTATCAGGACTGATGAACTTCACCTCTTTGCCAAATGCAAGGTGTTCATTCCTTCCCTGGTAAAAAAGCCTGTACATCGATGCGCGGTAAGCTTCAGGAGTAGTGCTCCATTCTTTTACCCTTGTCACACCCTGCCGGATACACAGATCCACGAAAGGATCAATCATCGACCGGATTTCAGGCCGGACTATCCACTGATCACCGGATCTTACAAATACTCCGTTCTCACCTGTAAAGTTCCTCTTAGCCTGTTCCATGACAGCAAAATTCAGAGGCAATCGTGCGATCTTAACACGTTCCAGTAATTCGGCTGAATCGGCTGCCACCGATTCAGCCATATCAAACAGCTGCATGTATTGCCTGATCAGCAGTGGCGTCAGGTAACTTACAGCTGCCTCATTCGGTGATCCGAAAATACGGAGAGGCCGGTCAGAACTTATCAAAGCCTCCCGCATGATATCAATATATTGTCTTATAAATTTACCGGCAGGCCCGTAGTATCCTGACAGAAAATCGTTCATCAGCGTGTCAACATTCTCATCCGGATCCCACAGCAGCTTGGAAATGAGATAGGCTCTAAGTTCAGCAAATTCACCGCCAACCTCACGGTTACCCTGTTCGAACATGGCCTTAACCCCGTTTTCTGCAAAGAACCGGATGTTAGGCTGCAGAACATGCAGGTTGGGGAAGGGGCTGATCAGGTTGGGAAACTGGATCACATAATCCCAGACAATAATATCACCGGCTATTTTGCTCCACTCCTTCACATCCCTGACAAATTCCATGCTTACCGTATCTTCTGCCAGTGCGAATGGTCTGTCGCGCCTCATCTCAATGCTGCAGAGCATGATGTTTACATTGTTTCGAGGTCTGATTGTCAGGGGTGCCTTGCGCGAATACTCATAGGCAAGCGTGGAAATCATATGGTCAGGAAATGCATCTGCAACCTGGTTTACAAAATTCAGGATTGATCCCGAAGGTGATCCCTCGCGTTCATCAACTGCACTGCAGTTTTCGCACAAACAGTAATTTCTGTTGTCATTCTGGCTTACCGACCAGTAATAAGCATTAGGCTTTCCGGCCATTGCTTTCCGCAGATTCTGGATGGTAACCTTCAGTACATCGGGATTAGTGAGGCACAGCTGGGTCGGAATGCGTTTCCCGTTACGCAAGGCATAGTATTCAGGATGATCCTTAAAATAGATTTCCGGCGGTACCAGGCTGTTAAAAGTGTGAACCCAGGAACCCCATGCAGTCCTGTTCCCGCGTTCATCGTGGCTCAGCTTGTGCCAGTCAGAATACTCCCGGTCCCATGTGATCCTGTAATGAGTATCCCTGAACCTGATTACGGGTATCTGCTTATCGTTAATCTCAGAAAGGATTATCTTATCTTTTTTTGGGATAATTTTTACATCAGGGCTGTACATCCGGCATCCGAGGTATTTTTCCAGGAAGGTATAAACCCCGTAAAGAGTGCCTTTTTTATTGCCCCCGGCAATGATCAGTCGCGAACTGTCTGTCCTGATAATAAATCCGTCCGCACCGAGTTCGTTGAAGTTTATACTTATCCCGGCTTCATCCAGACGTTCATTTTGTCCCAGCACTACTTCAAAGGAGCTTCCGGGCATATCGGCGGTGAGTATCGGGAGAGCTGCATTTGAGATATGAAGAAGGTGATACTGAAGCACTGAGGCGGCTTCACGTTCCTCAGGAGTGGGAGAGGAGGGAATTACTATCCTGTAGAGACTCAAACCCTTTTCGGTAAGAAGAATACCTTGTTCCGCCGGTTGCGGAGGAATAGTATTCCTTGCTTTTCTCTTCTGTGCCGAAGCTGGTTCAACGGCTAGCATGATACCTGTTAATATTATAATAAATGCCACCAGGAATGATCCTGAAAGCTTTCTTTTATTTAGTTCTCGAAAATTCATGGTTCCTTATCTTCTGGTTTTTTTTGGTACTTCAGGTAATGGTGCCGGTTCGGGGAGCCGCTCAAGGATAAAAGCGAGATCCTGCCCGATATAGCTTGCATGCCCCCCGGTTATACGCATGAAAGGTGATCCGAATGAGATAGCCCCTTCAGAGCAGGTAACCTCTTTCTCTTCAATAAAAAGACCTCTCCATGTATGATAGATCCTCAGTTTATACCTTCCGTTTGGAATTGAAGAAATGGTTATTTTCTCTCCTGCTACATCTGACCTCGAGTTCACAATCCACCCGAATACCATCTCCTTGCTTCTCATACCATATGCATCTCCCTCCAGGCATTTTACCGCAGCCGGTGTTATCTCAGTCAGCTTTGCGAAAGGAATGTTATCAGTAAACCTCCTGATACTTGTTATTTGCGCAGTCAGAACATTATCATTAACCATCCTGGAGTGTGCCCACCAGAAAGGAGTCATTGCAGAACCTGTTGCCAGAGTTACCCAGAGGGCATTATGATACATGGCAAGATAACCCGGCATGGTTGTCTCGTAAAAGGTATGATCCCAGCCGGTCTCTCCGTTTATCACAGGTTTCCCGTAACCTTTCCATAATTTCTGGTTCTCACTGGCATAATTCCGGTAACTGTAGGTCAGCGGATGAACATCAGAAGAATCGATCGAACTTGTTTTGTTGATGGGGAATCCCTGGGCTTCATATATCTCGCGGGCAGCAATATCGAAGATCTGGTATCCCTGGTGCCAGAACTCCCTTATACCACCGCTTCTTGTTCCTGTTGTCGGATGATTGTACGGATCTTTGGCTTTGAAATAGTCATGAACCTTCTTCCCCCAGGTGGCTGCAACAAGACTGTCCCCGGTAATCCAGCCGTCAGTACCGTTGACCTCGTCGACTATGAACCATATAGCAAGCGCCCTGCTGTAACTCCAGCGTGCAATGAAGTAACGGTACAGCTTTTCCTGGTATTTCCAGGCCAGGTCACTCCTGTAGAAATCCCTGGCGCTTGTTATCTGCTGATAAGGATTGGCATACCATCTGATATTGCCTCCTCCCCAAACGGTTTCAGAGAGGTACGAGTGAAACCAGACATTGAGGCTTAACAGAATATCACGCTCCTCGCACATTTCAAGAAGCTCATCAAGCCGGCCGCAGATATTCTGATCGTATCGGCCAAGTCCGCTTCCCGGTGTTTCAAGGGGAGTGATGAAGGTGCTTATGAAATTCACTCCAAGCGATTTTAGATTATCGAGCTCTTCGGGTCTTACCGCTCCGCGATTGAATGTTGTATAGCTGTCGTTATACCATAGGCCGACACCGTAAAAATCTGAACCATTGCTGTGCTGCAGATATCGTTTGTTCGCTGCAACAACAACCGGTCCTTTCCTCGTTGATCTGATAGCGACAAACCTCATGGGATTGCTGCTGACCTCACCTCCTTTATCCCTGACTGTGATAGTGTAATTCCATACTCCGGTCTCATCAGGAGAGAACCTTACTTTCCATAGTGTTCCGCCTGAATAATAATAGAACCCGGGTATCCTCCATTTCTTTCCCGATGGTGACGTGAATATTGCAGTGATATCGATCTCTTCAGGATCAAAGGGATTTATATATTCATTGCCATTATTGATATTGAACGATACCTCGAACTTCTCATAAAGTCCAAGTGTATCGGGTCTCTGCCGGAGTGCTTGTATCTCAGGAAATTTGATGGCAGAAGCACCAACTGATAAAAGTGAGAAAATTGGAAGAAGAAAAAAAAGTAATTTATTCATGGCAGGTAGTTATAATAAAACTTATAAACTCTAAAGTTGTTCATGGCAGGTCATTTGCTTTCTTTTTCCAGTTCATCCATCCGCTTATACATTGCCCTGAAGGTGTCCCAGGGATTCCTGGAGGGATCCTTCTGTTCGGCATTGCTCCGCGTATCATTGGTCTTGATGCCATAAAAACCATTCATAAACCTCTCGGGATTTGTCCATGTAGTTTGCATCATCCCATAGTACCTAGGTTTCATTTCGGATGTGGCATATTTCTTCCACCTTGCCATGTCTTCCGCCTGGATGACAGCAGTTGCCGGCGTCCTCCACGGACAGGTTATTACCCTGAATCCTTTCATGGCAAAATAGACCGGTGTCTGATCAGGTCTTTCGTAATGCCAGTCACAGATAACCACATCCTTTGGGATCATATCGACCGCCCGGTAGGTGTAATTAAAGCTGGCTTCCCAGATACCCATCCCTGTTGTTTTTCCGTCGATAAGGCGGTCGCCCCATATCCATAACTCCCTGTTTTTCTGATCAAGGTGCTTCCTGATCCTGTTGACCTCACCGGCAAAAAGCTCGGCTTTATCGACACCCGAGCAACGCGGACATTTATCGTCTCCGAGGTAGAATACCTCATCCATTCCGGCATGGAAAGCCTCTGATTCGAATGCGTCGCAGATCTCGTCAACAAGCGCAAAGATCACCTTGTGCACTTCAGGGTGAAGCGGACAATAGCTCTTGCAGTATAGCCCGTCGGGATTCGGCCAGACATATTTTTCGGGCATTTTGATATGGGGTGTTTCGTCGAATTCGGGGAAATGCTTGAGAAGCGGATTAAGGTTTGTTGACCATGACTGGTGCCCGAGCAGGTTGATCTGTGGGATTATCTTTATATTATGCTGTTTGCAGGCTTTTGTTATTTTCCTGCAATCCTGCTTTGTAAGCGCCGCTGAATCACTCAGCTGAGGATAACTTTCATATTTAAAATTATAATCCACAAGCAGCAGCAGAGTATTGACTCCTCTAGGCGCCAGCTCTTCGTCAATAAATTTAATGAAGCGGTCTACTCCGTCAGGCTCGGGAGCATTGATGCAGAAACCTTTTACAGGATACAGCGGTCCGGCTTGTTGCTGCGCAATGCCGGCATATTGCCACCCGGTCAGGATGAACAGAACAGCAAAGAGTTCGAATGTCTTTTTCATTTGATTATGTTATTAAGTTGATAATAAGGTTTGTACATTATCTTACAGAATTTAATTCCGTGCTTTTGCCAGCCACTGTATTAAGGTTAAGCTAAAGAAATTGACAGGTCAGGCAGTATTCGTAATTTCCTGCACTCTCCGATATAAATTTAAAAAAATTATGCAATAAAAGTTCCTCAGATGTTCAATTTTGCCTGCAGCTCTTCTCAACGGTGGCCTGAGGAATAAGAATTTCGTTACTTTTGTTTAAAGGAAATCATAAATACCGGTCTGATATGAAAGATAGGATGACTTTAGTTCTCATTTTGTTGTTGGCTGTTTTTTGCATCCGGAAGACAGATGCTCAGAAAATTTCACGCGACTTAAATGTCGATCTCCTGATAAACCAGGCGGGTTATGTACCTCTGGCAGGGAAGATGGTCATTACCAAAGGAATAAGAAATGGAAAATTTGAGGTAATAAGCCTGGAGACACAAAAGGTCGTTTTTTCGGGAACCCTTAGACCATCTTCAGGGGATTTTGGTGATTATTCAGCCGGGAATTTCGGTTCATTTGCCCGGGAAGGCCATTATTACCTGAGGTGTGATACTCTCCGCTCTTTCCCGTTCATTATTTCTCCTTCTGCCTACAGGCCGGTCATGGAAAAGATTGTAGGTTATTTCTCGCTTCAGCGCTGCGGTTCGAGCACTACAGGGTATCTGTCCCCCTGTCATACCGACGACGGTGTAAGGATGGATAATGGCAAACACCAGGATGTGACAGGAGGCTGGCACGACGCAAGCGACCTGAGAAAATGGGTAGGAGCCACAATTTACGGAATGGTAGGTCTGTCAAAGACCTATGAATTACTTGATGAGAAAGACCCTATAAAAGCAAAAATCCTGGATGAGCTGTTATGGGGAAACCAGTATTTCCTTAAGATGCAGGAACCCGATGGATTTGTGATGAATTTTGTCGGCGGGGACGTACAAAAACACTCCGACAGCAACAGGTGGACAGATAATATAACAGGTGAGGAGGGAGGTGTTTTCGGATTTGTCAGGCCTTCTGCAGGAACATCCATGGCTGATATGCTGTTGTTCGGACCTAAGGACGACAGGGTTATACGAACAGATCCTGTTGATATGATCGCCCAGTATAATTTTGTTACAGCCGAGGCCATAATGGCGAGGATCACAAAAACCATCAATCCTGACTATTCAGATAAATGCCTTCAGGCAGCAACAAAATGCTTTGACTGGTGCTTAAAAACAGGTAAAGATGCTAACACCGGAGTTTTGGGCGCCTCACTACAGGCCGCACTTGAACTGTTCAAAACAACAAATCTCGGTGTATACAGGAATTTTGCCACTGACAGGGCTATACTGTTAAGGAAGTTCCAGGCTGCAGGGAATGGAGGAGAACCCGGCGGCTTTTTCTATGCAGAGCCTGATGGCAAAGAGCCATATAAGGATATCTGGCACGGATGTCTCGAATTTATCTCTCTTTGCGATCTTCTCAGGACGTTGCCTGAACATAAGGATGCTTCTGCCTGGAAAGAGATGATTTCGGGTTATGCACGGCAGTACCTTCTTGAGATGTCGCATAAGAACAGTTTTGGTATCGTCCCATTTGGCCTTTTCACTGGGAATGATCCCGGCGGCAGCAGGAAGGCAGGGAATTACTGGTACAGGTATTTCATGCAGCCTGAGCTTAGCTGGTGGGTGGGGATAAATGCCAATCTGGCCTCGTCGGGAGTCGGCCTGATAAAGGCATCTGAAGTACTTGATAATCCCGAACTGAGTAATCTTGCGCAGAGACAGCTCGACTGGATAACAGGCGTCAATCCTTTCAACAGCTCAACTATTGCGGGTGTCGGGTATAATCATCCCCGGCATTTTGGCGGCAGCACATTCCTGCCCTCGACTCCGGTTCTGCCTGGCGCCGTCCTGAACGGACTCGGTGGTGACAGCTCCGACCAGCCGGATATCGGAAACGGCAACTGGCAGATATCAGAATACTGGACACCTATGGTGGCATATACCTTATGGTTAATGGCAGAAATAAGTGAGAGATGATCAGAAGCATAATGACTCAGGATTCATTCAAAAAATCTGCCGGAAGGATATTTATTTCATTTCTTGCCCTTATCATCGCTGCCTCATCATATCAACAGGATCTGAGACTGTTTGAACCTGTGGCTCCCAGAAAATCGGGAATACAATTTAAGAATATTATCACCGAAACACCTGACTACAATGCCCTTACCCACGAGAATATGTATAACGGGGGAGGCGTCGCAGTTGGCGATATCAATAATGACGGACTCGACGATATTTATTTCGTCTCGAACATGAAGTACAACAAGCTGTACCTCAACCTGGGTGACATGAAGTTCAGGGATATCACGGAAAGTGCAGGCGTGGCAGGAAGGGAAGGCTGGAAGACCGGAGTGACAATTGTTGATATCAACGGGGATAACCTCCAGGACATTTACGTATGCTACTGCGGGAAAGAAAGTGTCGAACTCAGAAGGAACCAGCTCTTTATCAATAAGGGAGATCTGAAATTCGAGGAAAAAGCCAGAGCATTCGGACTCGATGATCCGACCTATTCCACTCTTGGCGCATTCTTCGATTACGACCTCGACGGTGATCTGGATATGTTCCTTGTAGCCACCAATGTAAAAGTAATACGCGGTCTGGAGTTTGAACAGGCAAGGGTGGGTAACGATCCTTATGCAGGCGATAAGTTATTCAGAAATGACGGTGATCGCTTCATCGATGTAACGGGACAGTCGGGAATAATTTCCAACGGCCTGGGTTACGGTCTCGGAGTCGCTATATCCGATATAAACAAGGACGGCTGGCCCGATATTTATATTACCAACGATTACATTGAACCCGATTATCTGTATATAAACAATGGCAACGGAACTTTCACAAACAGGCTGACCGAATATGTGCAGCATATATCCCAGTCGGCAATGGGGAATGAGATAAATGATTTCAATAATGATGCGTGGCCCGATATCTTTACAGCAGATATGCTGCCCGGGGACAATGAGCGGATAAAGCTTCTTTACGGACCTGAAAACTACCTTGAATATGCACTTATGGTAATGGAGGGCTTTTACCACTCAAACATGCGCAATATGCTGCAGATGAATAATGGTAACGGGACCTTCAGCGAGATCGGTCAGCTTGCAGGAGTATCGAACACCGACTGGAGCTGGGCGCCACCCTTTGCCGATTTTGATAACGACGGCTGGAAAGATCTCTTTGTGACCAACGGATATTTCAAGGATTATACAAATCGCGATTTTCTGAATTACAAGTACAGCTACTATGTTCAGCAGGCCAGGGCAAAGGAGAAAGCCGATACCTTCAGCCTGTCGAGTATGATGACCTCCACACCGGTCCATAATTATATTTTCAGGAATAATAAAGACCTGACCTTTACCGATAAGAGTTTTACATGGGGATTTGAAAAGAAGGGATTTTCCAACGGAGCTGTCTATTCCGATCTCGATAATGACGGTGACCTCGACCTCGTTGTGAGCAACCAGAACGAAATAGCATCGCTTTACAGGAACATGCTGAGGGAGTCTGATCCTTCAGCCGGTTATCTCAATATTCAGCTGAAAGGTCTGGACAGGAATACATCGGCGCTTGGGAGCAAAGTATATGTCTATACCCGCAGCGGTGTTCAGTACCTGGAGCAGATGCCGTCGCGTGGTTATCAGTCGTGCGTAACCAAGATCCTGCATTTCGGACTGGCTGATGATAGGGTAGTGGACTCACTGAGGATTGAATGGCCCCGGGGAAATGTAACTCTTTTAAAGGAGGTTAAACCAAACCAGCTGATTGTCATAGCTGAAAAAAGCGGTGGTCGTAAACTTTCTGTCGGAAATACGGCAGTGACCATCTTCTCTCCGGTTACTTCACCTGTAAATTATGAGCATACCGAGTATGGATCAAACGACTTTGCCAGGCAGCCTTTGCTGACATCAATGCTTTCAGTCTGCGGTCCGGTAATAGCCGCAGGAGATGTAAACGGCGATAAGTTGCCGGATTTTTATGCCGGAGGTACGAACGAGAATCCCGGGAAGCTTTATTTCCAGACCGCTGGTGGCTCTTTTACACTATCAGGGGATTTTAATTTCAGGGACGACTTCAGCTGCACCGACGCCGATGCCTTATTCTTTGATGCCGACAACGACCGCGATCAGGATCTTTATGTTGTAAGCGGAGGTTACCACGATTATACTAAATATAACAAAGCCCTGCAGGACAGACTATATCTGAACAACGGTAAAGGAAGGTTCACAAGAACCTCAAGCAACCTGCCACAGATGCTCAATTCAAAGTCGTGTGTGGCAGCTGCCGACGCTGACAGGGACGGAGACACCGATCTTTTTATCGGAGGACGCGTTGTGCCGGGTGAATATCCCG
The DNA here is from genome assembly GCA_015712185.1 of Bacteroidales bacterium. Classification (GTDB taxonomy): domain Bacteria; phylum Bacteroidota; class Bacteroidia; order Bacteroidales; family VadinHA17; genus LD21. The sequence goes on along the minus strand of JADDYF010000120.1, from coordinate 915 downwards.
TTCCGCCTGAAAGCTACTTCCTTGTCAATGACGGGGAAGGCGTATTTAAAAATATGTTGCCTGCATTCATTCCCGATCTGGCCGGGGGAGGAATGGTTACGGATGCAGAGTGGATTGACCTGAATAAGGATTCCTGGCCTGACCTGATAATAGCAGGGGAATTCATGCCGGTACGTGTTTTCCTGAATGAAAAGGGAAAGAAGTTCAGCGAAGCAACAAGCTCGTGGTTCAATGTTCCTGAAGGCGGATTCTGGAACACGATAGCTGCCGGAGATTTTGATCACGATGGCAATACCGACCTTATAGCCGGCAACTTCGGCACGAACTCCCAGCTGAAAGCTTCGATAAAGGAACCTGTGGTACTGACATTCAAGGATTTTGATAATAACGGGACAGTCGATCCTGTTCTGACGTATTATATACAGCATCAGTCCTGGCCATTTGCAAGCCGGAATGAGATGCTCAGCCAGATAAGCAGTCTGCGGACAAAGTTCCCGACATACAAGTCGTATGCCGGCGCAAGACTTACCGATCTCTTCTCTGCTGAAAACCTGAAGACCGCTGCCGTTTTATCTGCAAGCGAGCTTAGAACAATATTTTTCAGGAACACGGGAAACAGGTTTGAAAAACATATCCTGCCTGCAGAAGCACAATTTGCACCCGTACATGCAATAGCTATACTTGATTACAACATGGACGGTCATCAGGATTTCATCCTTGCCGGTAACAGGAATGCAATGTGTGTCAGGCTGGGAGTGATGGATGCCAATTATGGCCAGTTATTTGAAGGAGATGGTAAAGGCGGTTTCAGGTATATCCCCCAGACTGTTTCAGGGTTCAACCTGACAGGTGATGTCAGATCACTTAAGGTAATGACAATCAGGGGCGTACGTTACCTCTTTGCCGGAATAAGCA
>JADDYF010000117.1 GCA_015712185.1 Bacteroidales bacterium | reverse complement strand
ACTTGTTTTTGCAAACTGGGGCAAACCTGCTGAAGGAGATACTTCAAGTGCATGGTATCATATCTGGGCAAATAAATGGTATATCACTGGTTTCCTTGGACTGATGCTTGGATATTCGTTGGTCAAAATATTAAAAATAAAGTGGCAATGGGTTCTTGCAGCTGTTATTGTCACTGCTTTATCTGCTGTCTTATCCTTAACCTTTATTAATAATCAGAAGTTTATTCCACTAATTCCTATGCTTGTTGCCATCATTTCACTTAGTGTTATAACTCTTTCAGACAAAAATGCTGAAGAAAACAAGGCATGGACCATCGCAACATGGGAATTTGCAAAATTAATTGTGCCATTGCTTGCCCTCGGTGTTGTTGCAGCTGGATTTCTTTTAGGATCGACCCATGATGGAAAAACAATTGCTGGTGTAATTCCAAATGAATGGATTACTACCCTTGTAGGAGGGAATTCTGTTTTTTCAAATTTCTTTGCATCAGTAGCTGGTGCTTTCATGTACTTTGCCACCCTTACAGAGGTACCCATTGTTCAGGGACTTTTGTTAGCAGGTATGGGCAAAGGACCAGCACTTGCACTTCTTCTTGCCGGACCTTCATTGTCATTACCAAGTATGCTTGTTATCGGGAAAGTGATCGGAACTCAGAAAACCGTGGTTTATGTAAGCCTGGTGGTCGTAATGGCTACAATTACCGGTTTGATATATGGTTCAATTTTTTAATACTAAAAAATGAAAATATGTAGGAAATCGTTTTTGCTCTTCTTAACCCTTACTGCAATTATTATAAACACAAACCGGTCAGGGTAACCTTCAAAATCGGAAGATAAAGCAAAAAATGGAACAGGAAAGTATAAGGTAACTTTTATTGAGCTGGGTTCGGTCCGATGCTTCCCCTGCCAGCAGATGCAGCCTGTAATGAAATCAATTAGAGAAAAGCACGGCGCTCAGGTAAATGCGGTGTTCCATGATGTCTGGACCGGGGCAGGATCAGAAGGTTAATTAACATGCGCAGATAACCGGGGTCAATCTCCTGCTTTTAACCGGACATAAAGGATAAATTAAGAGTATTCAACTACATATATATATCCCGGTTACTCCAGGTTTTCGAGCCATCGTGAAAGGAACAGGTCATAAACTGAATAATATGCTCCGTTTTTATCATTCTCCCTGAATATCATTTCTTTCTTAAGAAGTGATTCGAGTCCGCGCTGGATATTGGCAGGAATGCCTATTTTATATTTTTCAAGAAATACTTTTGCTGTAGGCTTATATACCCTGCCTTCTTTTGCAATTGCTTCCAGAATATTCCACTGGACAGGTGTCAGGAGGTTTCTGTATTGAAGGAAAAGCTGTTCATACTCCTCAAGCAACCGGTTGCAAACCTGTATAACTGCATCAATTGAAATTCTTCTCAGTCCCGAAGCGAATAATCTGTTACAGATGCTCTGGGTATAAAAAGTGTGTGCCCTGCTGAAGTCCATGATATAATCCAGTGCCTCATCATCGATTTTAATTTCGTTACGAGTCATATGAATCTTAATGAAATCTTTATAGATGTTCCTTTCAATTTCTTTCAGGTAAAGAAATTGTGTGCTTGCAAAAAACGGCCGTTTGCCGTTGCTGAATATCTCAGATAAAAGATGATGACTGCTTCCGGAAAAAATCAGGTTCACATTTTCAAGAGTCTGTATCTGGCTGCGCAGCAGGGCTTCCATATTCTTTTCGGGGTACGAGGATATCTGTTGAAATTCATCTATGGCTAAGAGGACTGGCTGTTTTTGTGAATCAAGGAACCTGAAAAGGCTCTCGATGGATTGTTCATATTGCTCTTCTGATGCAAATGTAAATGACACCTGAGGCTGACCGGACAGAGCATCATAACTGAACACGGGGCGAAGCCCTTTCAGCAGACTCATAAATTTCTTTCCTGCCGGTTTCTTCTCCGGCAGCGCCCTCAATATTGCACTACCCAGTTTATTTGTAAAATCTCTCAGATCTTGTGTTGCGTAAATATCACTGTATATGCAAGTATGAGATCCGCTCCGGTTCAAACGATCAAATGTATGCCATATCAACCCTGATTTTCCCATGCGGCGGATTGATATTAGTGTCGTATTTACGCCATTTGCGGCATTGTTGATTAATGTTAATGTTTCCTTTTCCCTGTCACAGAAAAATTCCGGACCGGAATAACCGCTGATTATGAAAGGATTTCGTTCTTTCATTCTGCTGACTCATTATCACAAATTGCTAAAATAATCAATATATTTCAATTATACAAACAGTATAATACATAATATATAATACAATAAGTATAATAATAACCGAGTTACTTTTTTACCAGTATCCTGCAATTACAGCACTTTAAATATTATTTACCTTAGATTGAAGATTTATGCATGTCAAATGAGAACTTTAAAAAGCCTTATATGAAAATTATTCCGGAATCAACCATCACCTGCCCGGTGTGCGGACACAGGGAAACCGAAACCATGCCTTCCGATGCATGTCAGTTCTTTTACGAGTGTAAGAATTGTCATACAGTATTAAAACCTGAACCCGGGGACTTCTGCGTTAATTGCTCTTTTGGCACTGTTCCATGTCCTCCCGTACAGGAAAACAAAAAGTGCTGCTGAAGAACATTGTGCTACTTGCTATGGTGATTTTGACGGCTTTGTTTGTGAGGAATGCGGGGATATGACTATAATGGGATATGGGCGGATTAAAGGAAATAAGAAGGTCTGCTTCGACTGCTTTTTTAACTTAAGGTTTGATCTTTTCAAATAAACCAATGAGTTTAGTTTT
>JADDYF010000074.1 GCA_015712185.1 Bacteroidales bacterium | reverse complement strand
GAATAGAATTTATTAAAAAGAGAAACCTTAAATTAATTGGTCTTTCCACACACGATAGTTCACCAATAGCTGTCGAAGCCTTCAAAGAGGCTTTTTCAAAAGAATATAAGGATTTAAAAACAGGTGAATGGATAGTAGTAAGATGATTTTAAAAATAACTGCGGGATCACAGCAGCCTGTTGGCATTATCTGGTTATGATCAGCCCCGCAGGTGCAGGCAAGACGATTTATGATAACCACATTAAAATGAGAAACAAGTCGAAACCATTATGCTGTTTTCTGCTGTTAATTATTTTTTTATTTAATTCCGGCGGACAGATTTCCGGACAGGGGAAAGTAAGGCTCTCAGCAGGAATTGGCATACCTGAATTGATCAATATTGGTATGCAATATAGTATTGAGAAAACACAAATTGGGATTGGTTTTGGATATTTTCCGTCATCCGGTTCAGATCCTTCAGGGTTCCTTTATTGGGGAACTCTGATATCATTATCAGGAGATATCTATTACCATTTTGGTAAAATACCAGTTTTAACAAACCAGCGTCCCTGGTATGTAAGGTTAGGATTAACTTATACAATTGAAAAACAGAGCGATAAAGATAATCTGACTTTTTTTCTATCTCCCCGTTTCGGACGAGACTTTAATTTTTCAGACAGGACAGGATTTGGCATTGATTTAGGGATTAATATGGCACATTACATATCCGACCCGTCTGTTCCTTATTTTTTGTCTTTGTTTGTATTGCCTGCCATAGGGATCAGAGTATTTTATAGAATTTAAAATAGGCGATAAACATAAATATACGAAGTGCAAATTCTTATGCTCACCTGAATTATTTCACCAGTATTTAATGGCTGTAACAATTTTACGATTGCCATTGTCTATAGCACGCAGCGATAATTATTTTTCCAGATGGGATGCCGGGGTCCGGTGACCCGGGACGAGCTTCCTTTTCACTTAACAAATCCACCCATGGAGGGGATCATCAGCTTTTCAACCTCTTAAACCTTTTCAATTTCTTCAACCTTTTCAACCTCTTCAACCTTTTCAACTGTTTCCTTTTCCGGTTTATCTTTTTTCAGTATATTTGATACTGCATTTCCGTATGTGCTAATAAACTTGTGATTATGCTAGTAAGAACGTTTGCCAGTGCGGTAACGGGTATTGACGCCGTTACAGTCACAATTGAGGTTAATGTGTCCCGCGGTGTCCGTTTTTTTCTTGTCGGATTGCCTGACGTTGCAGTAAAGGAGAGCCAGCAGAGAATTGAATCAGCACTGCGTACCCTCGGGTATCACTGGCCCGGGAAACAGGTTGTCATAAATATGGCTCCTGCCGATATCAGGAAGGAAGGTTCATCATACGATCTGCCCCTGGCCATGGGTATACTCACTGCAGATGAGAAAATCATTAAGGATGAGATTGAAAGTTTTGTCATAATGGGTGAATTATCGCTCGATGGCACTTTACAACCTGTAAGAGGTGTATTGCCCATTGCCCTCAGGGCAAGGGAGGAAGGTTTCAAAGGAGTGATAGTCCCGGTGAAAAATGCCCGTGAGGCAGCCGTTGTAAGCGGGCTGGATGTATATGGTATGGAGAAGCTGGGCGATGTGGTCGATTTCTTCAATAAAACAAGGAAGTTTGAACCTGTAAGAGTTGACCTTATGGAGATTTTCAATAATGAGGCCAATAAATATGATGTCGATTTCTCTGATGTGCGTGGTCAGGAAAATGTCAAGCGCGCCCTCGAGGTTGCCGCGGCCGGCGGGCATAACCTGATAATGATCGGCCCTCCTGGTGCAGGCAAGACGATGCTGGCAAAACGATTGCCGACGATCATACCGCCCCTTACACTTGAGGAAGCGCTTGAAACGACAAAAATACATTCGGTAGCCGGCAAGATAGATGATCATACAGCCCTGATGACGAAAAGACCATTCAGGTCGCCGCACCACACCATTTCAGACGTTGCGCTTGTCGGGGGCGGCACAATGCCTCAGCCTGGCGAGATATCTCTGGGACATAACGGCGTACTGTTCCTTGATGAGCTTCCGGAATTCAAGAGAACAGTCCTGGAAGTAATGCGTCAGCCGCTTGAAGACCGTGTTATCACAATCTCGAGGGCAAAATCGACTGTAGATTACCCGGCAAGCTTTATGCTGGTTGCAAGCATGAACCCATGCCCTTGCGGATTTCATAACCACCCAGAGAAGGAGTGTATGTGTTCACCCGGAATGGTGCAGAAATACCTCAATAGGATATCCGGCCCGTTGCTTGACCGTATCGATATTCATATCGAGGTAGTGCCGGTGAAATACGAAAAACTCTCTGATTCGGGAAAGGTAGAAAACTCAGCTTCAGTACGCGGGAGGGTCATTAAGGCAAGAGCTATCCAGGCAAAGAGGTTTGCCTCTGTAAGGGGTGTCTATTCAAATGCGCAGATGACATCATCCATGCAGCGGAAATACTGCCAGCTTGAAGAAACCGGGGGAAGGCTTCTGAAGACTGCAATGGAGCTGAGAGGTCTTTCCGCAAGGGCTTATGACAGGATACTGAAGGTGGCAAGGACAATTGCTGACCTGGCAGATTCGGAAAATATTACTTCCGAACATCTCTCCGAAGCTATAAACTACAGGAATCTCGACAGGGAGGGTTGGGCTGGGTGAGTTAAACAGAGACAACGATCCGGTCAAGAGTGTCCTGAATTTCCTTTCGTTTTAGCTTCAGTTCCTGTATAAAGGGTTTATTTCTCAGGGATTTAATACTGTAACGAAAAGTATTTAAACGTTCCCTGAAAACCTCCTGGTATAAGAGTACCAGGTATCCTGTTACCGGTACAAGCAATCCGATAAGAATTCCGATCCACCCGAAGAACACTATTGAAAGAATCATAATCAGAAGGAAATAAAGCAGGTAGAGAACAGTTCCCGTGCTGATATAAAATAACGAAGTGAACCTTGAATCCCTGATGAATTTCTTTGTCAGTGCCTTCGGTACGATATAAGGTATCAGGTTGACCAGATAACCTGAGATAAATACAGGCAAACCCGCAATAACAGACAGGTATCTTAACCATCCCAGGTTCAGTTTCCTGGCAACATTCTCATCCCTCAGTCCCGATTCAGAAAGCCGGCTTACATATTCCTTCACTTTTTCCTTCATAGATTCAAGTTCTTCAGGGGATGTTTTTGCAAGGTAGTTTATCCTGTCGGCGATACTCTTTTCAACCAGCCTTCTGTCGTCGGTATTGAATTTCCATCGGAAGAATGGCAGAACCATATTATTTCTCCCCATTTTCAGAAGCTCTTCTGCCAGCCAGTCGTTTTTCGGATCATCGATTATGATAACCTCCTGCTGCAAGCCTTCATTGCATTTTTCATTGAAAGCGAGCAATGCCTTTGCAGGGTGGATCTTATAAAGAGGAGTCAGTTCCTTTATGCTGAAGGCTTCATGAAAACTTATCATCACTTCGCTTCTGAATTTTGCGGGATAAGTGTAATTAATTCCTATCGGCACGATATTCACGTCCAGTCCGAATTTTTCCTCTGCGCCGAATGCCAGTCTTGCAGTGCCCTTCCTCAGACGCTGAAGACGTTTTTCCTGGACACAAATCCCTTCGGAGAACATAATGAAATTCCCGTTCTTTCTTAGAACCTCATAGATGGCTGAAAAAGCTTCTACGTTCTTATGAACATTTTCAAAGCCCTCCTCCATCCTGTAAATGGGCGTAACATTAAGCTCCCTCAGGCAGAAACGGGCAAGCGGCTTCCTGAACATATCGGCCCGCATCGTAAAATGTATCGGCTGGGTCAGGTACGAACCGACAATTATCCCGTCTACAGAGGAATTCTGGTGATTTCCGACCAGCAGAAGAGGTTTCTCAAGCGGTACTTTTTTAAGGTTTGAATAGAAAATCCGTCTGTAGTATACCCTGAAGGTAAATGGCGGGAGGATGAACTGCAAAAACCTGTAGAACATTTGAAAACCCTTTAATTACCCTATAATTAAGGGGAACAAGGTAGGAAAAATTACTGAAATCTCCTGCAAAGATGGCTTCCTGTCTTTACTTCATGATAACCACGAAAATTTGCCGCGACAGCGTCTGCCCGGGCAGGATTTTATTCCTGAAGTGATTGTAATTTAATACGTTATAAATGCAATATTTTTCATTTTTCAACGTTTTTTGGAGAGGATTCAATTTTTTTTATTTTTATGACCTTATAAAAATATCTGATCGTCATTTCACATGGATTTTGCGCGCTCTATTCGTGACAGGATGATGCATGAGCATCTTATGTTTGTTTACAGAGGTGTTGTGACAAGGGATAATTCCGTTCCCCTTCTGATGCTTCTCGAAAGGGAAATGGAGAACTCAGAATTCGGATTCAGCGGAAGAAAGAGACTTTTTATGTTTGTTCTTGAAAGTCTTCAGAATGTAGCAAGGCACAGTGAACATAACCTGTCAGCAAAAATGTCACTTGTGGTTTATTCAAAGCTTAATGGCGGATATACAGTATCGACCGGAAATGTAATTTCATCACCCAATGTTGATAATCTGAAGAAAAGACTTGATGAAATAAACAGCCTCGATCCCGATGAGTTAAGGTCTGTTTACAGGAAGATGCTCAGCAATACTGAATTGAACAGCAAGGGAGGGGCCGGGCTCGGACTGATTGAAATGGCACGGAGAACGGGGAACAAGCTGGATTATGATTTTGTAAACATCGGCAACGGTAAACATTACTTTATACTTAGTAAAACGGTTGATTCTGAAGGTATCGGGATACGTTTCGAAACAATGGAAAAGCCGTTTTACGGGAAGTCAGTTGTAAGGCTTGAAAGGCTTATGGCTGATAATTCCCTGTACATGGTATGGTCGGGACATATAACCTCTGACGTGGAGAAAGAGGTCCTTACATTTGCCGAGACAAAACTTACAGAGGACGAAACAGAGTCAAACATACGCAGGCGGGTATTCAGCATTATGGTTGAGATACTCGAAAATGTATCAAAATTCAGTCCCGACCGTCATCAGGAAGAACTGTTCGGGATGCCTGTTGCTATGATCGGGTTTGAGAATAAGGTGTACACGGTAACAACAGGTAACCTGATCCATAATACCATGGTGAGACAGCTGAAAGAGAAGCTCGACACCATAAACACGCACGACATGACTGGCCTCAAATCATTATTCAGGAAGTCACTGTCTGAGCAGACACTTGCTACTGAAAGCACAGGGAACATGGGCCTGATTGAAATGGCGAGAAAATCGGGAAACAAACTGGATTACCAGTTCGAAAAGATCAATGAATTGTATTCCTATTTTACTCTTGCTGTGAAAATTGAAGACAGGCTTAACTAGGGTAACTCCTGAGCGAGAGTGTTTCTCCATCCCATTCTGCAAAGCATGTATTCCTGATCCAGTCACCCAGAAAGATTATTTCAGAGCTGTTGTCCAGCCGGATTCTTTTAACCATATGGCGGTGACCAAATATAAAAAAGTCTACTTTTTCATGCGTCAGGAACTCTCTTGCATACCTTATCAGGTCCTCATTATCTTCGCCAAGATATTCAAGTGACAATCCCGTTGCCAGCCTGGAGCTGTATGACCATTTGTGACCGAGCTTCACACCGATGGAGGGATGGATTATCCCGAATAAAAACCTTACCAGCCTGTTATGGAATATTGAGAGAATGAATTTGTACCACCGGTTGGTAAGTCCGAGTTCTTCTCCATGTGCCAGATGAAATATTTTCCCATTGAAGTTTGTGGTGAAAGGTCCGGTATGTATTATCATCCCGCATTCTGCTGAAAAGTAATCCTTTATCCACATATCGTGGTTCCCCGTAAAGAAATGAACAGGAATACCTGAATCGGTTATTGAGGATACCGTACCCAGGAACCTGGTAAATCCTTTTGGAACGACGGTTTTATACTCGTACCAGAA